>QNZS01000034.1 GCA_003978465.1 Sulfurimonas sp.
GAAAAGGTAGTAACTCTGAAAAAAATCTTAAACAAGACAATACAACTTTTATTTAAGTAAAGAGTAAATGTATTTATTGATACAATGCCAATATTAAAACACAAGGAAATTAATATGCCAAAAGTTAATGTATACGAAAATATCGACAATGTAGAGCGTGAAGCTAAAAAAGACCTTATTGACCGTCACTCACCGTTTATCACAGTTGATGGTGAAGCTAAAGTTGGCGAGACTTTAAAAGTAACAGTTAAAATGGGTAACGAATATACTCATCCAGATGATTTCGATCACTTTATCGAGTCTATCACTCTTTTCAATGGTGAAACTAAATTAGCAATGGCTTCTTTCGTACCAGGAACTTTAGGAAATGAAAAATCTCATGCAGAAGTAACTTTCACTATCCGTCCAATGGGTAAGAAACTTAACTTAGTGGCACATGGTTACTGTACTAAACACGGTATCTGGGAATCAACTAAAGTAGAAGTAGCTGTAGCTCAGTAGTTATCTCCTCGTAGTTAAGGGCTATTTAGCCCTTTGCTATTTATTCAATTTAGTAGCACCTTCCATAATTCCATACATATTTCTCTTCCTATATCACTTAATAATATCATTGACATCTTCATCGTCTTTAATTTCTGCTATGCTGTAAACATTTAAAACTGTATTTGTTTTATCCTCATGTTTTAGAAGTGATACAAAAACATCAGGAAATATTTTTGCTATTGAGGTTTTTTACCTTCTCAATTTTCAAATCTACTTTGCTTGAAGAGTAAAGTTTATAACTATTTACATTCACTTCGTATAACATCTAAAACACTCTTAATTCGCTAAAGTATACTTTAACCGCTTATCCACTATACTCGCACTATATTTTTTTACTGGTGGTTATCTTGAAGTCATATCAAAATCTTGTCTTACTTCAGAACCTTTATAGACTTAAATCTATTGGATTTGACTATATCGACCATTTTAACATTAACGAAAAAACAAGTTATGAAATTCCTGCAACTATTGAAGAACTCTCGGCAAATATATCTTCTTGTCATCTCTGTGATTTGAGTAAATCAAGAACACAAAGTATGCCAGGTCATGGAAATCCTAAAGCTGAGTTGATGGTTGTTGACTTCAGTGTTTCCCAAACACAGGATACATCAAACACTTACTATTCGGGTCGTTCAGGCGAAACCCTCAAGAATATGATAGAAAAAGTTATAGGTTTATCGGTAGAGGATGTTTTTATAACTCACTGTGTTAAGTGTAAACCGCTAGGCTCAAATAAACCATCTCCATCAGAGTATAACTCTTGTAAAAGTTATCTCTACTCTCAGTTAGAGTTTATAAAACCAAAGGTCATCATGGTTTTAGGCGAAGATGCCTACACTCACCTCACGGGAGACACAGACAACTTTGAAGATGTAAGAGGTCATGTCATAGACTTCAAAGGAACTAAATTAGTACCCATCTACCACCCAAGTTATCTACTACGAAATCCAGAGTTCAAGAAAATCACACTTAATGATTTAAAAAGTATAAAGAGTTCTCTCTAAACTTCTCTACTTAACTCACCTCAACATAACTAGTTCCATCCCCATTTGGAACAACTTTTATCTGCAGGGGTATTCTCTCTTTTAAAGCTTCGACATGAGAGATAACTCCGACCATTTTTCCACCACTTTGGAGTAAGTTTAGAGCATTAAGTGCCGTTTCTAAACTCTCTTCATCAAGTGTACCAAACCCTTCATCTAAAAAGAGAGAGTCTATGGCTATTTTTTGACTTGCAAGTTCTGAGAGACCTAGAGCAAGGGCAAGACTTACGATGAAGCTCTCACCGCCTGAGAGGGTACTCACAGGACGGACTACATTTCCTTGGTAAGCATCTATCACTTCAAGCTCTAGGAGTTTATCTTGGTTTCTCACAAGAATGTAGCGAGTACTGAGTATGTTTAGGTGCTGATTTGCTAAGTTTATAAGTTGGTCTAGGGTTATCCCTTGTGCAAATTTTTTAAACTTTGTTCCATCAGCTGAACCTACAAGTTCGTTAAGTTTTATCCAGACTTTAAAAGACTCTTTTTTCTTTTGGAGTGAGACTATACGTTCTTTATGTTTCGTAAGATTTTTTTGGTTAAGTTCTAACTCTCTTTTATCACTTCCTATACTCTCTTGAAGTGCCTCTCTCTTTTGCCCTAGCAGAGATTGAAGTACTTCAAGCTCATCTATAGGTTTATCACTTAAAGCTTCTTTTTCATGTACTTGAAGTTCTTGTAGCGTTTGAATTTTTAGAGTCTGCGTTTGTGTATATCGCTCTTGTATATTTTTACATAACAGTGCTAATGCTTCTCTCTCATTTTTGCTCAGTTGTGCCTTTGTAAACGCGACTACATCTTCAAACTCATTTTGTGTATAAAGTTCTTCTAGTTGGGTGTTTAGTACCTTAAGTTTTTTATCATCCACTTCTATCTTGATATCTAAACTCTTTTTATGTGCTAAACGCTCTTCACTCTTCACTTTTAAACCATTTAAAGCAGTACTACACAACTGTTCTCTCTCTTGTAGTACTTTATACCCCATACCTATCTCTTGCTCATATACATCTAAGTCTGCGACATTGAGTATCGCTACTCGTTTTAAAGAGAAAGCAGTCAAACTTATGTGTAACTCTTTTAAGTCTTGTCCTATTACTTGTATCTCCGTGAAAAGTAAAGTGACTCTTGTTTCATTCTCTTTTTTGTCTACTTCACATTTATGTAAGTCTAGAAGTAGTTTATCCTTTTGTATTTGCTTTTCTTTGAGTTTTTTTATCTCTTGGATGAGTTTTAACTCTTGCTCTATAAGTTTTACTTCACTGTTGTTTTTCACTTCAAAAGAGTGTAGTTTTAAAGTCTCTTCTAAATTCTGTATCTCCACATCTAACTTTATCATCTCTTGTTTTGATGATTCTATCTTTGTTTGCCCTACTCCAACTCGTAATGCCAATTCAGCCAGTACTTTTTCTTTATGCTCTAAGTCGCATTCCTCTCTTAGTATCATCTCTTTAGTTTCATCTATATGAACTTCTATCTCTTTACCTGCATAAGGATGCTCTCTCGAACCACACAAAAGACAAGCCTCACCTTCTGTCAAATTCTTTCTATCCTCTTCATACTTTTTAAGGAGTTGTTCTTTTTCTTGTTTTTGCCTAAGAGTGATGATGTGTTTTTTCAGTGTCCCGATATTCTCAGTAGAGATTTTTAGTGTAATGTCTAGTGAATTTACAAGTACTATGTTAGTTTCATACTCTTTAGACTCTTCATCCCTCTCATGGTTTAGTTTAGTATAGGCTTGCACTACTCGTTTAAGTGTTTGCAGAGTTTCTAAACTTTTTAATCTGCTCTCCTCTACACTCATAACATTATCCGTACTTGCACTATCAAAACTATTCTCTTGTATAAGGTCAACTTGTTCTTGTATATAGCCATACTCTTTAAGTCTAGACTCTAAAGTAGCTCTTAAAAGTTCTAAGTTTTTCTCTTTTTGTTTGAGTAACTCTTCTTGTTTACCTATACTAGCCTGCGTTTGTCTCTCCTGTGTTTGTATTTGTCTAGCATCTTTTAACTTATGAGTATTGAGTGTAAATGCAGTTGATTCTATGTCAAACTCTTTTTTTACATTTGTATACTCTTTATCTTTACTCTGTATCTCACTTTGAAGTTGTTTCAGTTCTTCACTTAGTTTCCCTAGTATATTTATATCATTAACTAGACTCTCTTGGACTTGTAAAAAAGACGAAAACTTTGCAGAAACATTGAGTGCTCTGTTTGCTCGACTTAGTCTCTCAAACTTTTCACTGTTTTGCTCTTTGTCTCTTGTACTCTCCCTAAATGCCAGTTCATACTTTGTACTCTGTTCTCTTAGTTCAAAGAGTCGTTTTAACCAGGTGAGTGCAAGTGTAAGTTTTTGTAACTCTTGGTTTGTTTGAGTCTTTAAAGTGATGTTTTTTTCTAGGTATTTTTGCTTATCCAGAAGTACTTCTTCGTCTAAAAGTTCTATAGACTCTAAAACCTTTTGATCCGATTCTATTTCCTGTGCAAAAAAACGATGTTTTTCAAAAATTGCCTGAGATATATCAGCATAAATACTTGTGCCCGTTATCTTCTCTAGTAGTATAGAACGCTCTTTTTCATCTGCTTTTAAAAAAGCATCAAAACCACCTTGGGCTAATAACATTGACTGAGTAAAACGCGAGAAATCTAAACCTGAAAGTTCTTCTATCTTTTTTGGTACTTCTCTTGATTTTTGGGATAGGATAGTATTTTGTGTTAAATCAACAAGTTCCATTTTAGCTGTTTGAAAAGCACCATCATGTTTTTTTCTTGCTCTTTTTTGTGTCCATGAAGAACGATACACTGTACCTCGTATCTCAAACTCCACTTCGCAGTAAGCTTCCCCACAGTTTCTTGACATTAAATCATTTGGATTTTTGAGTCTTGAAGTTCTACCATATAGAGCACATGAGATGATGTCAAGAACACTACTTTTTCCAGAACCTGTTGGCCCAGTTATGGAAAATAGAGAACTATCTTTGGTAAGCTCAGCGAAATCAATCCTTGTTATGCCTTTAAGGGAGTTAATATTAAGTGCTTTTATAGAGAGTATTTTCATGAATTTTGTACCTCACTCATAACTTGTTTGAAGTTCAAAACAAGCTCTTTTACTAAAGTTTCATCTTCTAAACCATCCTTATCCATACAGCGAGTAAAAACATCTACAGGATTAAGCTCATCGAGACTTATAACATCAAAGTCTTCACTACCTAGTCTTTTTTGTGTTTGATCTATCTTCACGGCTAAAAGTACAAGTCCTAACTCCTCTGCCTTGTCTCTTATGACTTGGTTAGCATGAAAAGGGTTCTCATCATTTAAGTGTACTTCTATCCATGTACTTTTATCTTTCACACTCTCTAACTCTGCCTCAATCGTGTTCAGATTTCCACGAAGAACTAAAAGAGGTCTATGCAGTGGTATATCTAACTCAGTAACTTTTATAGTTTTGTTTTCAAACTCTACTAGATTTACTTTTTTTTGTGACTTGGACTCAGAAAAGCTAAGTGGAATCGGTGAGCCACTATATCGTATGTGATTTTTGCCTACTGTTTGGTTTATATGTAAATGTCCTAATGCCACATAGTCAAAGTACTCAGCAAAAAAGTCACTACTTATATCTAAGGTACCGCCTATGTATATTTCTCTCTCAGATTCACTTGTTTTACTGCCTACTGTTGTTAAGTGCCCTGTAGCTATTATTGGTACATCTTCACTTTGAGAGATTTTTAGTGCTTCTTCGTAGACATTTTTATAGTGTTCTTTTATGCCAATTGAGAGTGAGTTCTCTTTATCACTGATAGTCTCACCACCTAAAGACTGACGCACTACATAATCATGTAAAAATGGAACCGCACAAATGATACCTTGGAGTTTTTTTTCTTTGTAGATACTAACAACTTCATCCTCATTCTCATCACCTGAGCTGATGACATGAATGTTTAAAGCTTTTAGTAGTTGTTTTGGAGCTTTGAGTGTAGCTACTGAGTCGTGGTTACCTGCTGTAATGATAACATTTTCACAGATTGGAGAGAGTTTAGTTAAAAAGTTATAGTAGAGTTCAAGTGCATAGTTTGGAGGTGTCGCAGTATCAAAAATGTCACCCGCTACTATAAGTGTGTCAATGTCTTGCATTTGTATAGTCTCACTAAGCCAAGTCAAAAATGCTTCATGCTCTTCTAAACGGCTTTTTCCCATAAAACTTTGACCTAAATGCCAATCAGATGTGTGTAAAATTTTCACTCGTTATCAACCTTATATATAATGATTATATTAGCAAATAAGTGGTTAATATAAACTATTTATACTCAGATTAAATTCAATCTGATATAATTTGTTAAATATTAATAAAAGTGATTTTAATGAAAAAACTGCTATTTTTACTACTTCCTGTCATGGTATTTGCACAGAGTTTCATACTCTCCAATATTCCTATACTAAAGACTTATGTACAAAACCTAGACCCATATGAATGTGATGACTCTTGTAGACAAGAGCTACTAGACAGTGGTATGATTTTCTCATTTTTAGCACATGCTATAAATAAACTTCCAAACAAAGAACAAAATGAAGCACGAGTTCTTCTAGTCTCTATCTTAAACCTTGGTGCATTTCATAGTTCAAATAAACTTCATATTGCGATGCTTTTACCTTATAAAAAGATAGGAAAATATGCTGTGTCTACTACAAATACAACCTTTGCTTATCTTATGACAAAAAGTCACTCATTTACACTTAAAAGTTATAAGGTGAATAGTGAAAGTATAGAGGACTTAGAGGCTGTTCTAGAAAAAATACGAGCAGATGGATTTGAGTATATCATAGCACCTCTTACAAAAAAAGGGGCGAACAACATTATAGAGATAGATCCAGCTATGTATATCTACCTTCCTACTATCAACAAACAAGATGTAGATAGAGCATCTGCCTTTTTTACTTTTGGAGCGATTGATTATAATCAGCAGAGTGACTTACTGCTCAAAGAAGCACTTTCTTCTTTAGTTATTTTCTCAGACAAATCGACAACAGGAAAGCAACTAGCCATTTACCAAAAAGAGCAATTTTTACATCCTAAAAAAGAAATAATAAAAAACAACTCAAGTAGTAGCTCATTTTTTAGTGATGCTATAAGTGCTTTTACTCAGAATGATACAGAAGACATAGTAATAGAAGAAGAGATAGATAAAGATGCTATTAGTTATTTTGTTTCAAAGAGAACTACAAACTTAGAGTACTATCTTAAAGATAAAGAGGAAGTCTTCTATGCTTCATTTTTTATAAATACACCTATTATTAAAAGTACGATGATTATGTCACAACTCACTCTTTATGATATAAATGCAATAAATATTCTCTCTACTCAAATCAACTACGATCCTCTTTTACTCTCTATGACTCAGTATCGTGATAGAAAAGACATGATTGTTGCAAACTCAGTAACAGAACATAACAATGTTCTTATAGAGACAAATGTACTACTTGGAAATGACATCGTATATGACTGGATTAACTATGCAACTACTATCGGAGTAGATTATTTTTACTCTCTTATTACTGCTGAAGAGAGAACTTATAAGACAAAGATACAAGACAACCAGGTGATATATGACATAGAATTACTTCAGCCTTCATACTCCAAGTTTAAAAAGTATGTACGACCTTATAGAGAGCATCGTAGAGAAGAGGAAGAAGTTTTACTCGAAGAGGCTGAGTAAAAGCTCTTTTGTTTTAGCATCAATCTTTTGAGGTTTTCCCTCAAATGTGATATAAGCAAGTACGATTTCAAGTTCGAATATTTTCACTTCATCTCTGTAAACATATTGTTTTAAAATAAACGAAGCAGCTTTGAGTTTTACAAGTTCAGACTTTATCTCTAAGATATCCCCAAGTTTAGCACTTGCAAAAAAATCACCAGTAACCTTTCTAGCTACAAAATGACCATTTTCTAGTATAGGTGTCAGACCTCTCTCATAAAAGACCTCAGACCGAGCCCTCTCACAAAAGTTTAGGTAGTTAGAGTGATAAACCACTCCTCCTGTGTCTGTATCTTCGTAGTAGACTCGTATCTTCATTTGAAACCCCTTATATACCGTATGTTACAAGCTTTTTATAATTTAGCATATACTAAAACGGTCACTAAAATATATGTAAACGCCTAAAAAGATCCGTTATCTTCTATTTTTATATCATCAGAGATGATAAACACTGGAGTAGTATGTACCGCAAGCATAGTCGTAGCACGACCTATAGTAAAGGCATATCTCTCATTCTCATAAATAATAGCAATGCCACTCATCATATCCATGTATGCTAGTGCACTATCTGGTAAAGTACGTGAAGAGTTTATATTTATAAACTCTAAATTAACGCTACTAATATCCTCTCCGTCATCATCTTGAAGCACAAGAGTCACAACTTTAGAAGTCTCCGATGTTGTTCTTATAGAACGTACTTGGGCTCCTACAAAATTCTTATATTTCTTTAATAGTGAATTGATCTCTTCCATTATATTTCCTTACATAATTATGTTGATACCTTAGCATAAAAGACTGCTTCTAAGAGCATTTCTAGTCGCTCTATCTACAAGTGTGAAAATCTCATCTACTTCATCTTTTGTAGATGATTTTTTATGACCTTTAACTTTAATGAATTCACAATCCAAATTATCTATTAGTTTGAAAAAATCTTTATACAGTTCATGGTTCTTTATCAGTTTACCTTTACCTGTAATATACTTATTTTTTTCAAACCTATCTCTTCTATCATTAAGACCAATAATATTTTGACAATCAGTGTAAATAACTATTTTATGATTTTTAGAACTAATATCACTTAAAGCCCATAAAAGTGTTTCTAGTTCTAATCTTGTGGAAGATGTATTAGTAAATTTTTTCACTTTAACTTCTTTTTCTAGTTTAGAAAAAAAATCTAACTTATCGAGAAGTAGATAAGCTCCAAATCCTATTGAACTCTGGGGATTTACACTTCCATCTGTAAATAAGTAAATTTGAGGCTTAGTTTTATTCATATTTTATTGTACTGTAATGTTTTAAGAGTTTTCGGTACTTGTAGGAAAATAAATATTCCTAGAAAACTCGCATTTGCACTCTAGAACTCCATCACCACTTCTTTTGATTTTTGGATGTAGAGTAGTGCATTTGTAAAGGCAAACTGATCCACTTCTTCTATACATTCCTTGTCATATTTTAGTAAATAGTCAATTCCATCTAGTTCAATACCTTGAACTTTTTTGAGATAAATAGCATGGATCAGTAAATCAGCTAAATCACTTACAGGGATTATATCTCTAAAGTCTTTTTTAAAATCATCTATATAGTCTTCACATATAGTTTCATTTGACAAGAGAAGTATCCACAAAATAATATTATCTAGTTTCTCTGGTGCTTTTATCTGCTTTAAAAAGTCACTATATATCTCTGGTTTTTGAGATAGTTCTTCAAGTTGTTCATTTGCTTGAGCGATTAAAAAGTCGATTCGCTCTCCACTAAGTTTTTCATTTTTATAACCCTCTAGTACAGGTATCGCAATTTGATCTGTATGCATTATCTCTCTTTTTATTTGATATGTAATTATAGCAAGCTTTTCTTGAAGTCTATTTAGGTAAAACCCAATTCTCACGGATGAAATGACAAGTATAACCATTAGGTATATGTTCTAAATAGTCTTGATGTTCAACTTCAGCATCCCAGAAATCACTTGCTAGTGTAACTGGTGTAACTACAGGAGCTGGCCATAAACCAGAAGCATCTACATCTTTGATAGTCTTAATAGCTACTACTTTTTGTTCTTCATTTGTGTAAAATATTTCAGAACGGTATGAAGTACCTCTATCATTACCTTGTTGGTCAAGTGTAGAAGGGTCATGGATTTGAAAGAAAAATGCAAGTATATTTCTATAAGTAGTTATTTCATTATCAAAGCTAATTTCAATAGCCTCAGCATGCGTTCCATGGTTACGGTAGATTGCGTTTGGAAGAGTTTCATCCCCTGTATAGCCTACTTTTGTAGAGATAATACCATGCTCTTTACGAATCAAATCCTGCATACCCCAAAAACACCCACCTGCTAATATAGCTTTTTCTATACTCATAATTTATACCTTATAATTTTTTTGCTAGTATACTTATCATCACCTTTAAAACGCATAAGAGAAATGGTGGCTATTCTAAAACATAACTATTAACTTATTTATAAGTCCTTTTAGTCAAGGCAAAGTGAGTAAAATTTGAGAAAAGTAAAGGGTCCATCTATATGGAGCAATTTAATGTGAGTCAAGCTATAAAAGATTTTATGCATCCAACTGTATACACAGGTGTTAAACCTATTTTTCTTGTGGCTGAAGAGTTAGTAACTGACATAAATGTAGGTCATATTTGCGAGGCGGTTTGGGTTGGTGTTAACTCTAGCGAGGAGTTCACTTATATATCTAAGTTCGCTGTTAGCGGAAAAATGATTTTAGGAAAATATCACCAAGCTCATGAGATGGAGCCATTTAAAGGGAGACTTGCCCTTGTAAATGAAAAGAATTTAGAAAATGTAGTTTTACATAGAGGTATAGTTGCACAGATAAAAGAGTTAGAGACTAAACGATATAAACTACTTGATGAAATACAAAAAGACTTTGATGATTTAAACGAGCTTTATTTACAAGGTGAGGAGCTTTATCTCTTTGAAAAAAAAGATGGTAAGTGGGATGAAGAACTTTTTAGTAATTTTAATATCAACATTCCATACAAACTTATAGATGTTCAAAAGAAATCCTCTGAGCTTCATTTACATCTCAAAAAAAGCACAAGTTCAAAAACAAAAATATATTCAAATACCGATAAGTTTTATGGATACTTTATAGGATCCCAAGCTGATATAACTGGTTTAAAACTGCGAGATGAGAGTTATTTAGCAGGAATAGTATCTTTGCAAAATGATGCAAAAACAATTATAAAAAAAATACAATGGTTGGGCTTAGATGATTCTTCAGTACAAGAAATTTTAGTAAACCTTCCAAAACATCCCTTTCAAGATTATTTTCATTATGTTAAAAAAGAAGATGTTCGCCCTATAGATGTAGATGAAGACTTAGTCGATATTCTAAAGCAAATAATATTAACTCATATCCCTGAAAACAACAACCCTTTAGGTATGGAGTTTATACCCATAGATAAGCTGCTCTTTATCTTTCATATGATAATTCTAAGAGCAGATGCACTTATAGCTTTAGAGACCTGTGATGTAGTCTATGAACCACCGGCCATAGTACTTGGATTTAGTGGTGAACATCAAATGCCACCTAAGTACTTAGTACCTATCACTCATGTAACAAATGCTTATAAACAGTTTCCTGACTTTCTGAGTGTTTGTAAAAATTTTAAAAATGAAAAAATCTAACTATGTGAAATGCTCTTATTTATAAGCTTTCCATCTACACCCATTTTATAAGCTGCTCCAAAACCCAGTACTAGGCTTTTTTCTTTTGGCGATATTTTGATGATTTTAAAGTCTTTCATTTCTCTCAAAAATGAAAGTTTGTCACCGTATCTTTCATCAAAGAGTTTAAAAATCTTTTCTGTGTCTTCTTCAACATCACAAGATGCACCAAAGTAGAGTCTTTTTCTGGCATAAATATGGTCAGCTGTTACTTCATCTTCTATGATGAGTATATGTGCTTTTTTTGTCTCTGCCATATTTACGAAATGAGGCAGATTTTGGCTTACACTTACAAAATACTCTTCACCAATTTTTACAAAAGGTGCATAGTTTGTTAGAGGTTCGTTTGTTGTGCTTGTACTTGAAATCACTAGACTATATTTATCTTTGTCAAAGTCTTTAAACTCTTTAATTATCTCTTCGTTAGTCATTTTTATCCCTTTTGTTTTTTAGAACTTCTTGCTCATCATAATTTTTTTGTGCTTCTATACTTATAAGGCTATTCTCATCAAACAAACCCTTTAGTGTATCTAGCGATGTACTTGGATTTTGTGCGATTGCTAATTTCACTTCTTCACTATCTGCTTCATCACACAAGTCATCTAGTGCTAAAGCTGGTGTGTTTGGATTCTGTGCTAACTTATACTGAGTATATAACTTATCACTGCTCTTTACCATCATCTCTAAAATCTCAGGTGAAGTGTTGGGATGGGCTGCGATAGCACCCATCATCTCAACCTTGTCATATCTTAGTAAATAGACTAAAGTTTTAGCACTGCTGTTAGGATGTCTTGATATAAAAACTTTACTGTCTTCAGAATTATTTTTATCTCTTGCAAATACGTCTAACTCTTGAGTAGTCATTACTTTAACTTCTGTGCTACGAGTTGATTTACTACTTGAGGATTTGCTTTCCCACCAGTACTTTTTAAAACTTGTCCAACAAAAAAGCCTAAAAGTTTAATGTTACCTGCTTTAAACTTCTCAACATTATCTGGATTTTTCGCCATAACCTCATCAATAATAGCGGAGATAATTACAGGGTCACTTATCTGAATAAGTCCCTTATCTTCAACTATTTTATTTGGGTTCTCTCCTGACTTTACCATCTCTTCAAAAACTTGTTTTGCTATTTTGTTTGAGATAGTTCCATCATCTATAATTTTTACAAGTTGGGATATTTGACTTGTAGAAAATTTCAACTCAGAAATTTGCATCTGCTTTAACTCTCGTGCAACTTCATTTGTCACAATGTTAGCTAAACTCACAGGGCTATTAATCTCTGATAATGCCTCTTCGTAAAATGCTGAGAGTTGTGAATCACGAGCAAGAGTATTTGCTACTTCGGAGTTTAGTTTTAACTCTTGTGTATACTTAGTAAAAAGTGCAGTTTGTGCGTCACTCATAGCAACTACTTCACCATCTACCTGCTCTTTTTTTGCTCTTGTCTTTGGAACTGTCTCAGTTTTAGTTTTCTTTTTATCCCAAGAACCTTTAAGACCTACGATTTTATTAAACACAGGTTTTGCATCTGTATAGTCAATAGGGTCAGCATAAAAGTACCCTTGTCTCTCAAACTGAAATCTCTCATCAGGTTTTTCATTTATCACAGCAGGTTCAATGTACGCATCTTTGATTACTGTTAAAGAGTTTGCATTTAAGTCTGCTACTCCCTCTGGTATTTCAACTGAGAAAAGTCTGTCGTAAAGTCTTACTTCAACTTTTATAGCCGCGTTTGCATCTACCCAATGAATAGCACTCTTTACTTTGATGCCAGATGTGTCTGAACCACTTTTAGACTCTTTTGAGTACTCAGCCTTTATCTCTATAACATTACCACTAGCATCTTTTATAACTTCCTTACAAGTGATGATATAAGCACCTTTAAGTCTTACTGATTGCTCAGGAGTAAGACGGAAATAATCCTTTGGAGGATTTTGCATAAAGTCATCGCGTTCTATATAAATCTCGCTCGAGAAAGGAAGTTTTCTACTTCCCTCTTTTGGAACATCGTGAGGATAATAAGAAGTTTCTATCTCTTCATTTCCCTCGTAGTTTACTAGTGTTATTTTTAAAGGATCAAGTACACACATAACGCGAGGTACTTTAGGGTTTAAATCATCACGAATACAAAACTCAAGTTGAGAAACATCAACCATTGAGTTTGCTTTTGCTATCCCTACTGAATCACAAAAAGCAAGAATAGACTCTGGGGTATACCCTCTACGTTTGTATCCAGCTATGGTAGGTAAACGAGGATCATCCCATCCGTCTACTTGACCACCTTCTACGAGCTCTAAGAGCTTACGTTTACTCATAACAGTATAGTTGATACCTAAACGTGCAAACTCATGCTGGTAAGGACGCTCTGGAGTAAGACCAAGAGTTTCTAGTACCCAGTTGTAAATATCACGGTTGTTTTCAAACTCTAAAGTACAGATGGAGTGAGAAACACCTTCGATATAGTCAGAGAGACAGTGAGCAAAATCATACATAGGATACACAGCCCACTCATTTCCTGTTCTAAAGTGCTCAGCATGTCGTATACGATACATTAATGGGTCACGCATTTTCATATTTGCAGCTGACATATCAATCTTAGCTCTTAATATATGTTCACCATCTTTAAACTCACCATTTTTCATTCTCTCAAATAAATCAAGGTTTTCTTCAACACTGCGTGCTGCATACTTACTACGTTTACCTGCCTCAGTTACAGTTCCGCGGTACTCACGAATTTCATCTTCTGGTAAGCTGTCTACATATGCCTTGCCCATTTTAATAAGTTCAATTGCATAGTCATAAATCTTAGGGAAATAATCAGAAGTGAAACAAACATCATTTTTCCAAGTAAAGCCTAACCACTCTACAGCATCTTTTAAAGCTTCAACATATTTTGTATCTTCTTTTGTAGGATTGGTATCATCCATTCTTAGGTTACAGTGACCATTATAATCACGAGCAATACCGAAGTTTATAGCGATAGACTTCGCATGTCCAATATGTGGAAATCCATTAGGCTCTGGTGGAAATCTTGTAACAACTTCTTTACATTCGCCTGATTTTATATCTTCTTCAACTATTGTACGTAAAAAATCTTTTCTTTTGCCCATTATTATTAACCCTTTTGATACTTTTGTAATATGGGTATTCTATCAAATTTGAGCTTAGACAAGCACTCTCATTGCTTAATAACTATACTATTTATTAAGTATTGTCTTCCAAATTTAAGAGTAATAGAACCACAATGGGTACAAGGTGTTATAGGTAAAGATTTTACTAAGTATTTGAAGATTTCTAAAAATAGCTAGTAGATTTTCTTTCTTGATAGCTAATTAATCTATAAAAAATTTAAAAGTTATTATTGAAAATTTAATAAATGAACTAGCTGCTATTGTTAATCATGAGGTAAATAACTTGTTAGGAACTAGATCTAGTGAGAGAAGTAAATATGATTTTGAAATTGGCGATACTTTGAAATTGAAAATTACGACTTTCTTATGAGTTTTCGATATCACCATATCCAGACTTGAGTTGTGCTTGTTTAGAAAGTATCTTTCCACTTTAAGTTATCTCACCGTTTGCCATATGATAATTCTCATGTAGTTTTGCTAAAGACTCCTCTATTTTAAGGGATAAATTTTCACTCAAGTTATCTATTTTATTTTTTATTTCTAATACTTCGGTATCCTTACTTTTTACAAGATTACTAGATATTAAACTTAACTGCACTTGAGATTTAACATAGTCAGATTTTACAGCCTCTACATCTTTCATAATCTCTTTAAGTTTTGCATAAACATCATGAAACCCACTATTTTGTTCTTCTAAATCATTCATTTTATTTGCAGATAAAATCATCTGCTTCATTATCAGTTCACTTTGAATTCTAATATTTCCTAGAATATTTTCCCCTTCACTAAGAGATGTAGTTACACCCTCCGTATGAGACTTTAGACCCATTATTTGAGATTCAAAAGATTTTGTGACATCTGAAAATTGAGAGAGTGTATGTTTTACTATACTTGCTGCTATCTCATCAGAAATATGTTTCATACTATTTAAACTATCTTTGAGTGTATCTATATCACCAGAAATACTTCCTCTAGTTGTTACCCCTTTTTGAAGTAATGAATTGAGCTTATTATAATGGTCTTGTTCTGCAACTCTAAGTATATCTATATGCTTATGGACTACATTGTCAAGTTCTGGTAACTGCACTTCAGTGAAGTACTCAAAACCTTTACTTACAGCATCATGCCAACTATGCATCTCTTCAAACTTACTAATAGACTTTGTTTGGTTGAGCTGAATGGTATCTAAAGCTGTTACACCTTCTTTAAACTGAATAAGTATCTCTGCTTGTACCCTGCATTCTTCTTGTTGTGCAAGTGTTATTTTAGTTTCTATTTCAAAGATAAACTCTTTGAGTTGTGTTATCTCACTTACTAAAACTTTGACAAACTCTTCTTGAGTTCTCGTGCTTTCAGAAAGTTGTATTTGGTGTAAAATATTCATAACTATGTAAAGTAAAAGTGAAACTAAAAGAGGAAAAATAGATTCTCTTGTTATTAAAAGTATATCTGTACTCTCTGGATGAATTATAAAGTGAATAAGGGTAGCGATAGAGCCAAGCCCTAACATTAAAGGTGCATAATTGATTTTATTAGGACGTTTAATGATCACGATTTGTCTTAAAAAAACAATCCCCATAAAAGCAAATGCTAAAAGTATATCGCTATCAAACATTGTAACCCCTATAATTATATATTACTATATTATCATAATTCTTTATAAAACAATAGAGAGTATCTCGTGAGGTTTATTAACTCTGTTTTCAAATTCTGTCTCAGGTGAAAATCCCCAAGTAGCGAAAATTGAGTCTATATTTGCATTTTGTGCACTTAAAATATCTTTGGAATTATCACCTACCATTAAAGCTTTATCCCTGTTTTTATCGTAGTCATAATACTCAAGTATTTTGTAAAGCATCTCCGGACTGGGTTTAGAATGGCTCACAGCATCAGCACCAATAATCACATCAAAATAGTGATCAATACTTAAAGAAGTTAGCATTCTTTTTGCAAATTTTGTAGGGGCATTTGTAGCTACTGAGAGTTTGACATTTGCACCTTTTAACGAATCCAGTGTCTCTTGTATACCTGCATAAAGATAAGGGCTTTTCACACACTGTTCTTCATAGTGTGTTTCAAAGACAAGCATATCTTTTTTTTTGTACTCCTGTGTTCCATAAAAAAGTTCAGGAAGGTTTCTAACCTCTTTATTTATCGCTTCAACAATAAACTCTTCACTTAAAGGTTCTAAACTATAATGTACTTCTCTTACATGATTTACAGAAATTGTAATATCTTTTTTAGAGTCTATTAATGTTCCATCCATATCAAATATTACTATATTTTGCATTATTTCATCTTTTCATAAATTTCGTATAAAGCCTAATGGCCCTATATTGCTTACTTCTAGAGCACTTACTTTCATATTTT
>QNZS01000029.1 GCA_003978465.1 Sulfurimonas sp.
TTATCTATCTGATTTTGTAAAAATAAATATTTTATTAGCAGTATTATAATTAGTTATATTTCAGGGTGATGACAAATGTAATATATTAATTTAAACTTAAGAGAATAGCCTTCTCCTGTACTTAATTGTTTCATAAGAGACGAATAATAAAGATTATGAAGAGATGTTCCTTCTTTAATCTGTAATTAAGGAAATAGTGTGCATACTGCCCTTGAAACTTTGTAAAAGGATAAAGGAAAAAAATGAAAATTACAAACTTAAGCTTAATTGCTACACTACTATTAGGTTCAAGTGCAATGGCACTTGATAACACAAAAGTTACTGGAGATGCAAATCTTTATTATCAAACAAATGTTGCTTCTTTCGGTGATCATGCTGCTACTACTATAGGTGATGCTAGTCTTAACTTAAATGTTACTACTGAACTTGCATCTACTGGTGGAGTTACTCTTACTGCTGGTGCAGGGATGACATATATTAGTACATTAGGTCTTGAGAATGAAGTTGTTGGTGCTGTTTGGGCTGGTTCTCACGATGGTTTAGGTGATGCTACTTGGATTACTGAAGCTTATGTTGCTGCAACTGCTGGAAACACGACTATAAAAATTGGTCGTCAGAAATTAGATACTCCATTAGCATACACTGAAACATGGAATATTGAACAGAATTCTTTTAATGCATCTGTTCTTATTAATACAGACCTTCCTGGTACTACTATAGTTGCCGCTCATGTTGCTGGTAGCAATGCTAGTGCAGGTGGTTTTGGAACTGGTAATGTTGCAACAAATGGTGATTTTACAACTACTAATATTACTGTTCTTGGTGCAATAAATACTTCAGTTGAGGGTTTAACTGCTCAAGCTTGGTATTATGGTGCTGCTGCAGGTGGTTTAACTTGGTTACAAGCTGATGCTGAGATAGCTGGCCTTACAGTTGGTGTTCAACATACTACAAGTGATGCTAGTTCAGCAACTGCTGTAAAAGTTGGTGGTTCAATAGCTGGTATTGCTGGTTCTGTTGCTTATTCTACTGTTGGTGATGATGCTGCTTGTGGTTCAAATGCTGTAACTGCTAATCAATCTAAGCTTTATACTGAGGCAGCTTGGTTATTTGGTAATGTAACAGGTGCTGGTGCATCTACTGTTAAAGTATCTGCTAGTGTTCCAACTAGTTATGCTAACTTGGGCTTCTCTGCAACTCAAGTAACTGCTGCTACTGATGTTAATGAGTATGTTGCTACTGCTAGTAAGTCATTTGGTATTGTTGATGCAACTCTTTTATACCTTAATGGAAACATTGGTGCTACTGATGTTGAAGTAGTTCAAGCTTACCTTTCTACAAGCTTCTAGTCTTAAACTTTTAGTTTTTAACTCTCCTTTTGGAGAGTTATCTTTTTAGACCTCACTCGCTTTAAACACCTTAAAAACTCTTTTTAAATTATGATATAATCTTTTATGTCTATACTACTCAAACAAATATCTTATATAATTTTTATGTTACTACTTATCTCGATCATATCTTTTTTGGCCATACATGCTGCACCCTCATCATTGTTTGGGGCAGGGGAACTTAATCCTAATATGACTAAAGAGGCTATAGAAAAACTCAAATCTATATATGGATTAGATAAAAGTCTAACAATGCAGTATATTGATTGGGTAAATAATATTGCTACACTTAACTTTGGGATATCATTTGTAAGCGGTCAAGATGTAGCAAGCGAGATACTTAAACGCTTACCTGTGACACTCTTTATGAACCTCACCTCATTAGTAGCAGTATTTGTACTCTCTTTATGGTTAGGTGTCAAAGCAGCACTCGCATATGAGAAAAAAAGCGATTATATCATTCGACAGATTGCACTATTTTCTTTTTCTATGCCATCGTTTTATCTAGCACTACTTTTTATCATCTTTTTTTCTTTAAACCTTGAATGGTTTCCTATTGCAGGATTACATTCTATTGTGCCAAAACTAGGTTTTTTTAATTATTTAGATATGGGATGGCATTTAGTTTTGCCAATATCTGTGATGATATTTGTAGGACTTGGAAGTATGATAATTTATATTCGTTCTCTAACATTAGAGATACTTAAAAGTGATTATTACTATTTTGCTCTCTCGCGAGGATTAAGTCAAAAAAAGTTACTAAAGTTTTATATACTACCAAATTTATTACCCCCAATAATAACACTCTTAGGATTATCCTTACCAGGACTAATAGGTGGAAGTGTGATTTTAGAGTCAATATTTGGTATAGAAGGAATGGGGCAATTGTTTTTTATGTCTGCTCTTTCTCGTGACTACCCTATAATAATGGGAACACTTATAATAACAGCCTTTTTAACTCTTTTAGGAAATATGATAGCGGATTTAATACTAATGAGATTAAATCCTTATATGAAAAGAGGGTAAAGCCTTTTCTTATTTCCAAAGAGATAATGCTTTAAAGGGGAGGATGTAGGGATGATTAGTCCCTGTTATTATAATGGGCTTACACTCACTATAATATTACTAACTAAATAAAGCCTCTAGTGCATCAACACCATCTTTAGGTTCTTCTATCTCTCCATCTTCATTTGTCACAGAACCACTTTCAACAAGCTCTATCTGCATACCCGTAAGCATTGATGCCAAACGGATATTAATTCCACTTTTACCAATTGCCTTTGATTTTTGATCAGCTGGAAGAGTGATGATAGCTTTTTCATTCTCACCATCTTCATTTTTTACTATCTCAACATGTGAGATAATTGCAGGACTCATTGTACGAGATACAAAAAGTTCAGCTATGCTTGTAAACTCTATACAGTCGATGTTTTCACCAATAAGCTCATCACTTACTGCATTTATACGAACACCTTTTACACCTACAGTTGCACCAACAGCATCAACTTGTGGGTGAGTACTTAAAATAGCTATTTTCGCACGCTCACCTGGGATACGAGCAGCTTTTTCTATGATAACAGTTCCATCATGAATCTCTGGAACCTCTAGTTCAAGAAGGGCTTCTAAAAATTTAGGTGATGTACGAGAGAGCTCGATTTGAATACCATTTTCTTTATCCATGTTTACACGACGCACTACTGCTTTAATATGATCACCTACATCAAAGAACTCACCTTTGATACGACTTTTCATTGGAAGTACAGCACGAATTTCATCAACATCGATATAAGTTGCATTTTGAGAATCAACACGTGTAACACGTCCACTCACTAGTGTTCCTATTTTAGACTTATACTTGTTATATATTTCATCTTCCACAAGTCTTTGTATATGAAACTCTATCTCTCGGTGTAGTTGTGAAGCACCCGTTCTACCATATTCTTCTAAGTTATGTTGAACTTGAAGTTGGTCATCAAGTTCAACTTGATCGTCATACTCTTTGGCTTCAGTAAGTGAGATATATGCAGGAGCTGTCTCTTCTTCAAGAAGTCTTGTGTCATCATCAGCAACAACTGTAATGATTTGAACAACATCAATACTTTTTGTTTCATCATTTATCTGAGCTTCAAAAACAAAGTTATAGTCGATTACTCTCTTAGCAGTTTGAACAAAAGCAGTCTTTAGTGCTATTAGTACTTTTTCTGATGAGAGACCTTTCTCGTGTGCGATAGCATCAGCTATGTCTAAAATTTTTTCCATATTATTAATCCTTGATTTGATGTCCAAAACCTATTAACAGTGGTAAGTGATTTTGGGGGATTTCTTTCTTTAGTGTGAAATTATACATAAAATCTGCTAAAAGCATCTTTAATCAATATTTTATGCACATTTATGTATAATTCAAAAATTATAATACTCAAGGAAATTCCCAATGGATTTAAAATTTGCAAGAACAGAGATAAACGATAAACCAAAAAAAGTAGATTTAGCAAAGATTGAAGAAGCAGTAGAAAAAGATGATAGCATTATTTTTTACTTTGATAAAGACAATTCTCACAAAGATTTACTTGCACTTCAAGATCATTTTGAAGCAAAAGGAAAAAGTTTTTACATGAGTGAAGTTAAATTTGGTATGTCAGATAATGACTATATGTACCAAATTCATATTATGAGCTAAAGAGAGTTTCTTAAATATGAGTAAAAAGTTATTTATTGAAACATTAGGTTGTGCTATGAACTCTCGTGACTCTGAGCATATGATTGCGCAGCTTCGTGAGAAAGAGGGTTATACTACAACTGATGAGTTTCGTGAAGCCGACCTTATTTTGATAAACACTTGTTCAGTACGAGAACGCCCTGTTCATAAGCTCTTCTCTGAACTTGGTGGATTTAACAAGCATAAAAAAAAGGGAGCAAAGATTGGTGTTTGCGGCTGTACCGCTTCGCATCTTGGTGATGAAATCATTAAGCGTGCTCCTTATGTAAATTTCGTTTTAGGTGCACGAAATGTATCTAAAATTAGTGAAGTTCTTCATCGTGATAAAGCTGTTGAGATTGATATTAACTATGATGAAAGCGAATTTGCCTTTGATGACTTTAGATCATCTCCTCATAAAGCTTTTATAAATATCTCAATCGGTTGTGATAAATCATGTACTTTTTGCATAGTGCCAAAAACACGTGGTGATGAAATATCTATCCCTGCAGATTTGATTATCAACGAAGCACAACGTGCGGTTGATAATGGTGCTAAAGAGATATTTTTACTCGGTCAAAATGTAAATAATTATGGTCGTCGCTTTTCAGGTGATAATGAAAAAGTCAACTTTTCAGAACTCCTTCGTAGACTATCAAAGATAAGAGACCTACATAGGATTCGTTTTACATCTCCTCATCCTTTTCATATGGATGATGAGTTTATAGAAGAGTTTGCTAAAAATCCAAAAATATGTAAATCTATGCATATGCCACTGCAAAGTGGAAGTACAAAAATTCTTAAAGCTATGAAACGTGGTTACACAAAAGAGTGGTTTATTAACCGTGTAGAAAAACTTCGAGCAGAATGTCCAGAGGTCAGTATTAGTACTGATATTATTGTGGCATTTCCTGGCGAGAGTGATGAAGACTTTGCTGATACCATCGACGTGATGAAAAAAGTACGTTTTGATCAAATATTTTCTTTTAAGTATTCTCCTCGACCAGAAACAGAGGCGGAGCATCTAGCAGAAGTTGACAGCGAAATCTCATCAGATAGACTCTCATTTTTACAAACGCTGAACAATGAAATCCATGATGAGATAAACGCAGCACTGATGGGAAACACTTATAAGGTTTACTTTGAAGAGTTAATCCGTGATGGTTATGTTTCAGGACGTAGTGATAACAACATAGTTTTAAAAGTTAAAGGTTCGGAGGAATTACTCGGAAAATTTAAAGATGTAAAAGTTACTGCTATTGGTCGAACTATCTTAACGGGCGAGATTCTTGGGTAAAAGATTTTCTCGTGCTTTTGCACTGCTTCTTGTTCCCTTCGTCGGTTCATTTATCATAAGACTTCTCTACTATACAAACAAAATTAAATTTCACTCACCTGATACAATTACTGAGACTTCTGTCATTTTTGCCTGTTGGCATGGAGAGCTACTAATGCTCCCATATTTTTATAAGCACTACCGTAAAAATCCTAGGGTAAAGGCGCTTATCTCCCCTCATTTTGATGGAAAGCTCATAGCAAAAACTATCAATTTCTTTGGTTTCGACAGTCTTTCTGGTTCATCAGACAAGAGTCCTGCTCGTGTTTTAATCCAAGCAATTAAGAGCTTAAAAGAGGGTTATGATATAGGTATCACACCTGATGGACCAAAAGGTCCTCGTCATAATATGGCTGATGGTATTATCATTATGGCACAAAAAACATCTGCTAAGATACTCTTAGTAGAGATAAAACCTACAAAGTACTGGAAACTCAACTCTTGGGATAAGTTTGTAATTCCTAAACCTTTTGGTACAATACATTACTATAGTTCCTCAGAGATAGATGTAAGTACACTCTCCATAGAAGAAGCTAGAACTTTATTACAAGAGGGGTTACTCAAACATGAAAAGTAAATATCTTTTTCCAAGTATTGCCTTGGGTTTAGTGCTCTTTATGGCAGGGTACTTTTTACTCAACCCATCATATGAAAAATCAATAGAAGCAAAGTATTATTATGAAATAGGGGAGTATGAAGAAGCTTATTCACTTGCGAGTGAAGCCTTTAGTATGGATGTTTATAATCGCATGGCTTCTACAATAATGGCTCAGTCTAAAACATCACTTAAATATGTAGCATACATAAAGCAATCAAAAGAGTATCTCTTACAAATTAATGAGATAGCTAAACATGATAGTGTTTCCCATGCAGAGCGTGCTAGGATGAAACTTATGAGTGAAATAGTGCTTGGTTCATATGTGAAGTTAGCACCTAGTATAATCACGGACAGTGCTCTTGTTAAAGAAGCAAAAAAATATCATGATGACTTTGAGTTGCTCCTTGAAAAAGTTACTAAATAAAAAAAGAATCTTTTTTTTAGAATACCTTGAAAATATAAGAGGATACTCAGACCTTACAATAAAAAGTTATGATGCATCAATTAGTAAAGCCTTAGCGCTTATGGAGATAATAAGTGAAGATGAAAAAATAGTTTTTAATCTTATGCCTTATCGTATCCACATCGCTCGACTTAATGCTAAAACAATAAGTAAAAATTTAAGTGCAATTAGAAGTTTTGTTTCTTATTTAAATGATAATGACATGCAAGTGATATTAGAAGCTGCTGATAGTATAAAAGTTGCAAAAACACTTCCAAAACCCATCTCTCATAAGTATATTCTTCAAGCACTAGATGGGGCTAAGCTCAAAGAAAAACTTGTAGTAGTTATGCTATATACTTTAGGACTACGAATTTCTGAACTTGCATCACTTAAACTTGAAGATATAAGTGAGTCTTGGGTGCGTGTTGTGGGAAAAGGAAATAAAGAGAGAGATGTCCCTCTTTTAGAGTCGACAAAAGAGATTATTGATGAGTATTTATCATCATTTGTTACAAATAAATTCCTTTTTGAGAAAAATGGCGAAAAATTAAGCGAAAATAGTCTAAGATATATGGTTAATAAAGTCTTTAGAGATGTTTCACTTAAAGTAACACCTCACCAACTGCGTCACTCGTATGCTACAGTACTTTTAAATGCTGGAGCTCCGATTGTCGATGTAAGTGAATTACTGGGGCATTCATCTATGGCAACAACACAAATATATACTAAATTAGGCAGTGCATTGAAACAACAAAATTATAACAAAGCACATCCTCTTTGCGAAGTAGATGAGTAGTGTTAGATACTTTTTTAGAAGCTTTATATAATAAAGTTTTTGTCAATATCCTTATTAAACGCTCATCAACTGATGTATATATAGAAATATGCTCAAAGAAAGGTGCTATAGATCACTTTCAAAAGAGTTTTGATACAACTATTTTGAGTCAGCATCTTTTAGAATTTGTAAACTACTATACAAAAGAATCACCATATTTTTACATATCTTTTTTGGATATATCAGCAGACCAAGGTGCTCTACCGACATGTGATAAAAATAAACTCGGTTTTTATGGAGATATAAGCACATCAGAGTATAAGTGCCATGATGAAAAATGGACATATTATACTTCTAAAACAGATCTTTATTTAATGGAAAAAAGATATGCAAAAATAGGTGTTGACTTTATCTTCTCACCCTACTCAATTTTGAGTAATTTTTTTAAAGACAAAATACCTACTACATTAGCGATGTATGTTTTAGTACAGGATAGTTTTATCTCTTTGAGTATTTTTGACAATGGTGAACTACTCTATGCACAACAATTAGATATGGAAACTATAGACGAAGATGGAGATGAGATTCTTGCTGCAATGGAAGAAGAAGTTAGCTTAGAGATAGAACAAAGTATTAATTTTGAAGATTTTGAAGATTTTGAAGATGATGTTCTGAAAGATCTTGATGAGTTTGGTGATATTAAGGATTTGGACTCTATAGAAAATATTGATGAATTTTGCAATATTGAAGACTTGGACTTTATGGAAGATCTTGATGAGTTTTCTAAGGATAAATATTTAGATGAAGAGATTGTTAATCTGGCTGAAGAACTTGCAAGTGCTACGGAAGTACCTTATGAAACTAGTTTTAATGAAGATTATCAAAGATTTTCACTGATTCAAACTTCTTTGAGTCATTTTTACAACAATAAAAAATACGATAGTAAATTTGTAGAAACAGTTTATATTGCTGATGGTGTTGGTGTCAGTAGTGACTTAAAGAATTACCTAGAAGAAGAGATGTTCTTAAATGTTTACTTGCAGCAAATTGATATAAATATGAAAGTGTGTGAACTAGCACAAGGAGAATTAGTATAATGATGTATAGTTATATAACTCCGAGAAAGAAAAGTGTATTTACACAAGAGGTACAAGTAGTGTTAAGTTTTTTTACCATTACGCTCTTAATGCTTTTTTTTACATATACATTTTTACTCTATAAAAATTATATTTTTCTGGAGGATAAAAACTATAAAACACTTGCAAAAGTAAATTTAGAAAAGTCATTAGCAAAGATGAAAATTGAGATTCTTTATATCCAAGAACAAGAACTTCTGAGTGAAAAGATAGCTACAAAGAATATAATTTTAAAAGATTCTGTAACAAACCTCTTTGACCTTGTACCAACACATATAACACTTTCCCAAGCGAAATTACTCAAAGATGGCCTTATTTTATATGGTCTTACTCCAAATAAAGATATTTATAACTTCATGCTTCAGGCACCATTGCGTTCTATATTTCATAGAACATATAGTAGCTTCTACCCTGCTCAAAATGGTTGGTTAAATTTTGTCTCAACTAACTACATAGATGATATGGAGGCCGATCATGCAAAATAGCATTTCCAGACAGCATCTATATTTGATTTTTACATCACTCTTTTTACTAATTTTTGTAATTGTTTTTGCATTTGGAGTACTTATTCCCGAAGGCAAAGAGTATAGACTAAAACGAATAGACTTAAAAAAGATGAGTAAAGAGTTACAAGAGTATCAAAACTTTTATAATGAAACCTTCGAGACTCTAAAAACACTGAAGGTAAAAAATAGAAGAATTATTACTGCGTTTAATATGACTTTTAACCCTGACCGTTTTGAGAAACAAAATAAAAGTTATTTTTCAAAACTGAGTGTGTCGGCGATAGATTTCTCAGGAGTAGAAGATAATTTTGCTGTGTATGAAGTAAATACAACTTCACAAATTAGTTCACCTTCAAGTTTTTACAACTTTTTAGATTCAGTAAATAAAAGTGACTGGATTATAGGTATACATTTCCCTATAAACTTTAAACGTGATGGTGAACATATTATGTCATCATTTACCATGAAAGTTTATGTTAATAATAAAGACAAAAATTCAACTACTTCAAGGTCAGAGGCTAAATAGCCTCTCATCTTAGGCTCTACTCTGAGTAAACGTAGCTTTTCGCGCAACTCTTTATCGATATTTGCAGCTTTTATATAGGGTGCTATAAATACATAAGAGTGCGCCTGGTTTACTACAAATGTTCGACTTATTACAACTGTATTCTGTTCTTTGAGTAATGCCTTTTCCTCAGCTGTTATCAGTTTTCCAATGCTCTTAAAGTATTTATCTATAGCAATAATATCACTGCGCTTGGAGTCACTTGATGTGAAGTATATAAGCTTCTTGTATTGTGATAAAGTAATCTCTGATACTAATTGTTTGACATCTTCATCTATATACTCAAAACTTTTTTTAATACCTGATAAATATTTTTCTAACAATGGCTTAGAGTACTTATGTCTAAACTCATTACGTTTATACTTCTCATCTGTATTAGTAGAATCTTCAAAGTATTTAATTTTTTTATCTAAGAGATAAGTGAGTAGTTCTTGTTTATCAAGGTGTAAAAGAGGGCGTACAAGAGTATAAGCCTGGCGTTGATCAACAGCTTGCATACCTGAGAGCTCAACACAACCAGCACCCTTGCAAAACTGCATAAGCATCCATTCTACACGGTCACCAAGATGGTGTCCGGTTAAAAGGTTTTCATACTGATACTCTTTGATAAGTTCATCAAAAAAATTATAACGAATTGTACGTGCATTGGCTTCAAAATTGATCTCTATCTTTTCTGCCTTAAAAACATAAGACTTGAACTTATACTCTTTAGCCAAGTCTTGTGCATAAACCACTTCATCTTTTGACTGCTCGCGAAGTCCATAATCAACAATAGCGATATCAAAGTCTATATTATTTTCTAGAAGTAAAAAAAGTAGGGCAGTAGAGTCGACTCCAGCCGAGAAGGCTAAGAGGTTCTTTTTTTTGTATAAAAGATGTTTATGAAGTAGCATTATCTACTGTTGCAGTTAAAATATCTCCAACAATATCGGTGATTTTAGCCTTGTACACAGTATAGAACTCTAACTCAACTTCATCATCTGTTCTATCATTTACATATATCTCACCATCAATATCTGGTGCCCAGATAAGTTTACGAGCTGAGAGTAAAAACTCATGCTCATTACTTTCACCATCTATTACGAGCTCACACTCCGTTCCGATGTCAGCTTTGAGAGATTTTTTAGTACATGCTGCGGCTATATCACCAAGAGTTTGAGCACGTTCCGCTTTTGTGTCATCGTCTATCTTCATTTCATAATCATAAGCAGGAGTTGTCTCCTCATCAGAGTATGAAAAAACATTTATACGGTCAAAACCAAAACTTGATGCAAATTCACACATCTCATCAAACATCTCCTGTGTTTCATTAGGGTGCCCAACGATAAAACTTGTACGAACAAAAGAATTTGGAAGGCTTCTCATAAAGTTCAGGAGTTCAATTGTTTTATCCTTACCAAATCCACGTTTCATTAAACGGAGCATATCATCATTTATATGCTGAATTGGCATATCAAAATAGTTATGAAATACTTCACTTTTTGCTATATTTTTGAGTAAAGCCATAGATGTTGTAGATGGGTAAAGATAAAGAATACGAGCTGACTTCACACCTTCGATAAGTTCTATTCTTTGTATAAGAAGTGATAAACCATCTTTGACTTTTTTGTCACGAAGATATGAACTTGAATCTTGAGAAACAAAAGAAAAGTCATAATAGCCTTTTTTGACTAAGCCTTCTACTTCTTTAGCGATAGAATCTAACTCACGGGAGTTAAGTTTTCCTTTAAAAGAAGGAATGGCACAAAAACTACAAGACTGGTTGCAACCCTCTGAAAGTTTGATATAAGCATGGTATGAAGAACCAGTTACTATACGTTCTGCTCCATCTATAAGAAAAACTTCATCAGAAAAACGACTTTTTTTCTCAACTAGAAGCTCATCTATCTTGTCATAATCACCAACACCAGTAAAGATATCTACCTCAGGGATACTCTCCATCATCTCTTCTTTATAACGCTCTGAGAGACAACCAGCCATAACTAAGAGTGAGTCCTCTTTTCTTGCATCATGAAGAGAAAGTACCGTGTTTAAAGATTCTTCTTTTGCAGCATCAATAAAACCACAAGTGTTTACGATGATAACATCTGCTTCTTCTTCATTATCTGTAAGTTCAAAGTTTTGTAACTTTCCCATCATCACTTCTGTGTCGACAAGATTTTTTGTACAGCCAAGTGATACGATATGGAGTTTGTTGCTCATAATTCTACTTTATAAATATTTTTTGTAATTATATCGTATAATCCCTTTATGAAAATATATGATGTAATTATTTTAGGTGCAGGTGCTAGTGGGCTTATGTGTGCAGGTAATATTGGAAAGAAAAAATCAGTACTAATAATAGAAGCTAATGAGAAAGTAGCGAAAAAACTTAAAATCTCTGGTGGCGGTAAGTGTAATATCACAAACATTAGTGTAGAACTTAATAATTTTGATGGGGAAGAAGTACTTGTGAAATCAGTACTCCAAAAGTTCTCTAAAGATAATTTATTAGAGTTTTTAGATAGAAATAGAGTGGACCTTGAATTACGTAAAAATCGTTATTATTTTTGTCAAAATAGTTCTGATGAGATAATTGATGTACTTAAAAACATTTCTAAAAATGCAGAAATATCACTCAATGACAAGATACTATCAGTCACTAAAAAAAATGAACTCTTTGAAGTGAAAACTACATATAATACATATATTAGTAAAAAAGTAGTTGTAGCAAGTGGGGGTATAAGTTTTGTGACACTTGGTGCAAGTGAGATAGGTTTAGATGTAGCTAAAAGTTTTGACATACAAACCAAGGCATTTACTCCGGCACTTGTTGGACTAACTGTACAAAAAGAACAATTTTGGATGCGTGAACTCAGTGGACTAAGCTGTTATGTAAATATAAAAGTAGGGGATAGAATAGCTAAAGAAGAGATGCTTTTTGCACATAAGGGTATCAGTGGTCCAGCTGTTTTAACAGCTTCTCTTTACTGGAAAAAAGGACTAATGAGTATAAACTTTTTACCAGATAAAGATATAAGTCAGCTAGTTATGGGAAGTAAAAAGCTTGTGAGTTCTGTTATAAATCTTCCTAAACGCTTAAGTAAGGCCTTACTTAAAGCGGTAAATATAGAAGATAAAGAGTGTAAAAAGTTAACAAAAGAAGATATACAAAATTTAGCTTCACTACATGCATATACTTTCGCACCTGCAGGTAACTTTGGTTTTACAAAAGCTGAAGTAAGCAGAGGAGGAGTTTTAGCTAATGAACTAGACTTTAACACTTGTGAGGCAAAAAAAGTAAATGGGCTTTATTTTATAGGTGAAGTGGTAGATATAACGGGTGAACTTGGTGGATATAATTTTCAATGGGCATTTTCAAGTGCTTATGTTTGTGCAAAAGCTATAAAGTCTAGTACTTAAAGATTAGTTTATGTTTCACGAGATGTGATTAAATACAAAACACTCGGCTGCCCTAGTGTAGAGGTACTCAAGGGGTCTAAAGTTGTTGATATGGAAGACTCTCTCAAACTAGAGATGTTCTCTATCGCTAATAGTTGTGTTATACTCTCAAAAGAAGATAGTGTTGAAGCCCTTGGTTATGACCCTCGAAATTCTAAAGATATATTTCAAGAAATATTATATAAAAAAATAAGTACAGTACTTTATATTTTACGTGAGGCTATCCATGTTGAATATGGTGGAAAAAAGAACACTTATAGGTTTTAAAACGAAGGATGAGTATGATTTATATAGGTATGATTTTTCAGTATAATACTGATAATGGCACAGGTCTTATTATGTTGTCAGATGGAGCACAAAAAACTTTTACAAGTGATGACTGGTCAGACAGTGAAAACACAGCTTGTATTGGTCAGAAAATAGCATATATAGAAAATGAAAATAATATACAAGTAAGAGTAGCAAGTGAAGCTGATATAAATAATACAGTAGAAGATAAAAAAGAGCCTAAAAGTGTAGATGAACACCTAAAACACTTTATTGGTTTAGACTTTAAACTGATCAAAGATACTCAAAATGATGGAACACGAGTTATGACATTAAGAAGTTTTGCAAGAGAAGAGTCCGAAGAAGTTATTATTACACATACTGACTCCAAAACGACTATTGTTAAAAAGATAAATGGAAAAATTGTTTCCTAGAAGAACAAGGATAAAAAATGATAAACCTACAAGAAGACTTCCGTAGTGAACTTAAGAGTAAAGATAGATTAACAGTAGCTGGGTATGCAGAGTTATATAAGAAGCATGCTAAGCTGGCAGTAGAAGCGGAGTTAAATAATGGTGCGAGCGAGACTCAAGCAGAGGCTATGGGTAATTACTATACTGCGGCTGTCTTAACTAACTGTGTACCAAACGAAAACACTCTTGTTAGAGTTCTCGCTTTGATTGAGGATAATAAAGAGTAAAAGAATTACTCTTCTTCTTCGTCTAACTCTTTACGAACCGCATCCATATCTAGACCTTTAACATGAGTGATAAGTTTGTCAAAAGTTTCTTCAGGAAGCATCCCCGCTTGGTTAAGTAAAACTATACCATCTCTCATTACTACAAGTGTTGGAATTGAAAAAACATCATACTGTGATGCTATTGCTTTTTGCTCTTCAGTATTTACCTTACCAAAAGTAATATCTGGATTTTTCCCAGCTACTTTTTCAAAAATTGGAGCAAACTGTTTACATGGACCACACCATTCTGCCCAAAAATCAATTATTACTATATTTTTATCATCAATTATTTCGTTAAAGTTTTTTGTTGTTAAATCTGTATATGCCATACTTATCCTTTGTATTTTAAAAGAGTATTATAGTATAGTCATGCTAATAAAAAATTAATTTTTAAAATAGCGAAAAGAGGTAAAGAATTGGTATACGAAAACATAGTGTTGATAGGTTTTATGGGTAGTGGTAAAACAAGTGTGGGAAAAACTCTTGCTAGGTATTTACATAAAGATTTTGTAGATATTGATAGTGTTATTGAAAAAGAATTAAACGCCAGTATCAATGATATATTTAAGGAAAAAGGTGAAGAGTATTTTCGCATCTTAGAACAAAAATGTATAAATGAAATCACTCAAAAAAAGGGACAAATTATTGCTACAGGTGGTGGATTACCAATACATAGTACAATACCAGAGAACTCTCTTATCGTTTATATAGATGCAGACTTTGATGTTATACTCAATCGTCTCTCACAAAAAGAACATGCTAAACGCCCCTTACTTCAAGATGAAAAGAGAGCTCGGTCTTTATATTCAGAACGAATAGCTACCTATAAAGAACTTGCTACTTTGAGTGTTGATGCAAACCAAAAGATTCAGATTTTTATACATGTCATAGTAGATTTTATCTTAGATCAAAGAGTTTTATAGACAGTAAATAAGTTAAACAATAAGCTTAGCGATTTTTGAAAATATTTCATCTAGGTCATTAACAACTTTCTCTGCTATAGCTACAGAATCACCACCAGCATTAAGATCGTCTAGAATTTTCTTAGCATGCTCGTTAATATTGTCAAGCTCTTTATGCAGTGCATTTATATCAGGCCATTGCTCTTCAATAGCTTCTATATCAAGTGTCTCTAATAACTCAGCTAACTCTTCATGTTTTACAATCATAGCTGAGTGTTCTCGTCCAAGTTGAATATTATTAAAATAATCCTGCATCTTTATGTATGTATTTTGTAGCGAATCATAGAGAGTATTGTCTATTGCCATTTGTATTTCCTTTTAAGATTATCTTTGTCTATCATAATATTTATGTATTGTATATTAAATTATCTCTATGAATCAAGTAAAACAGCAATTAAGCTATAATTTCACTAATAACAAATAAACTAGAATTTTAAGATTATGTGATAGTGATGAACTAAAAACTTTAGTATAACTATAAGGTACAATATGAAACCCTCTCCTTCAAAAAGAATTAATGTGTCAGATAAATCAAATGAACTTAAGACTCCTCACAATAAAAAAAGAAAGGCTCCTCCAAAAAGTAATGGAGAGCTAAATTACAAAAACCAAGTAAAACAGATGTTTAGTAGTTGGTTTAAAGAACACAATCGGGTTGGTTATGTTATGACTAAACAAGATATAGTTAAAAACATCATTACGAAACTAACTTCAAAGCAGGAAAATTCACTTGAAATAGCGATAAAAGAACTTAATAAAGACGGATACATTGAGGTACGAGAGGATGGTCTTACTCTTATCCTAACTCAAAAAGGCGTAAATGACTTTAAGAAAATGTCTTTTTAATCTAAAATATATTAATCAATAATTTCTCGGCTGCTATATAGCAGCCATACCTTTCATTTTTACTAGAAAAACAGCAATTAAGCTATAATCTCACCAATGAAAAAGAAACCAGATTTTAAAGTAACCTCTCCTTACCAACCTGCAGGTGATCAGCCAGAAGCTATTAAAGTACTGACTAAAAGTATACTTGATGGAAATCGTTATCAGACTCTTGAAGGTGTAACTGGTAGTGGTAAAACACATACTATGGCACGCATCATTGAGAATGTTAAGATGCCTACTATCATCATGACTCACAACAAAACCTTAGCGGCTCAGTTGTATTCAGAATTCCGTCAGTTTTTTCCTAACAATCATGTTGAGTATTTTGTTTCTTACTATGACTATTACCAGCCTGAGGCTTACATTCCTAGACAGGATCTATTTATAGAAAAAGATTCTGCTATTAACGATGAACTAGAACGTATGCGTCTCTCTTCTACAGCAAATCTTCTCTCTTATGATGATGTTATAGTTATCGCTTCGGTTTCTGCGAACTATGGTCTTGGTGACCCCGAAGAATACCTCAATATGGTTCAGGTCTTGACAGTTGGTGATGAAATCAATCAGAAAAAACTACTGCTTCGTTTAGTTGATATGGGCTATTCAAGAAATGATAGTTATTTTGACTCTGGGCATATTCGTGTGAACGGTGAGAGTTTAGATATTTATCCTCCGTACTTTGAGCAAGAAGCTATTCGTAT
>QNZS01000052.1 GCA_003978465.1 Sulfurimonas sp.
ACCCATGCCAAGTCCACTCTTTTTTGCCCCACCAAATGGCATCCAGTCCACTCTAAATGCAGTATGGTCATTTACCATTACAGCTGTTGCATTTAACTCTCCTACTGCCTTAAATGCAGTGTCTATGTTATTTGTAAAAATAGCAGCTTGAAAAGAGAAATCAAGAGCATTTGCTCTCTTTATAGCCTCATCTATATCCTCATACGAGTAAATGCAAACCACGGGACCAAAAACCTCTTTTTGAGAGACTAAAGTATCATCACTAGGATTTAGAATGACCGTTGGCTCATAACAAGAGGCAGAGATTCTCTCTCCTCCAGTTAATATTTCAGCTCCAGACTCTTTAGCTTCAAGGATCCATGACTCTATTCTATCTACCTCTTTGTTGTTGATGAGAGGTCCAACTTCTGTTGTCTCATCTAGTTGGTTACCCACTTTTAAGTTCTTTACATACTCTGTTAACTTAGATGCTACCTCATCTACAATAGAACTATGTACATAGACTTTTTGTACCGAAACACAGACTTGACCAGCATGGTAAAAACCACCCTTACCTATAGCAGGTATAAGTTCTTTTATATCAGCATCAGCTTCAACTATAACAGGAGCTACACCCCCATGTTCAAGTGCTACTCTTGTACCTGGTGCAACCTTAGAGTTTAAGTACCAGCCCACAGAAGCTGAACCAATAAATGTTAAAAAGCTTATTTTTGGTGATGTGGCAAGAAACTCACTAGCTTCCCTATCACAGACTACAGCAGTAGCCCAGCCATCAGGTAACCCGGCCTCTTTAAGTAATTCACAGAGTCTAAATGCAGAGAGTGGTGTTTGTATCGCAGGTTTTATAACAACACTGCAGCCAACTGCAATAGCAGGTATTATTTGATGTATAGCAAGATTAAAGGGATGATTAAAAGCAGAGATTGCAGCCACAACTCCAATTGGTTCTTTAAAAGTAAAGGCCATACGGTTTGCACTACTAACCGTATGGCCCATTGCTACTTCTCTTCCTTCTAATGTATTAAGTGCCTCGATTGTAATCTTCACACCATTTATTCCACGCTCAACCTCAACTTTAGAGTCAGCCCATGGTTTACCACCTTCACTAGCACAGAGTTTTGTTAACTCTTCTTTTTGCGAAGAGAGTATACCCACAAGTTTTTCTAAAATTTCTATTCGTTTATACTTTGGCAAAACCTTTTCTTTATTAGAAAAAGTTTCATGTGCTATATTTATTTTATTTTTTACCTCGTCCAAATTATAAAAAGGGGCATGACCTACTATACTGTTGTCAAATGGGGAGTGTACATCTATATTTTTCATATTTTATCCTTTACACTAGACAGTTTATGTTTTTAAGGAGTTCATTTAAAATCGCATGGTTAAGTGAATAATCAACTGATAAATCTATAACATGAACACCTTTGGAAGTTACACACATCTCAAGTATCTCTTTAAATTCTGCACAAGAGCTTGGTCTATATCCAGTAGCACCATAAGAGTTTGCATAAGCAACAAAATCAGGATTTTTGAGCTTTAAGCCAAAATCCTCAAAACCCATTCCAGCTTGTTTCCATCGTATCATGCCATATGAGTTGTCGTTTAAAATGATAACAGTAAGGTCAAGGTTTAAACGCACAGCAGTTTCTAACTCTTGTGAATTCATCATAAAACCACCATCACCAGCAATAGCTACTACTCTTTTTGTAGGACAGACCATTTTTGCAGCAATTGCTGATGGAAGTCCTGCTCCCATAGTTGCAAGAGCATTATCTAGTAGCATTGTATTTGGTTTAACACATTTATAGTTTCTTGCAAACCATATTTTATACACACCGTTATCAAGGGTAACAATATCATCATCATCAAGAATATCTCTTATAGTTTGTATAGCACTTTGTGGGAGTATTGGAAACCTCATATCGTTGGAATATTTTGAAAGGTGAGAGTTTACTTCTTTAATCGTCCTCTTATAATACTCAAAGTCCCAATGCTCTTGAGGTGTTATTAGCTCTGTTAATAGTGTAACACTTGATGCTATGTCTCCCACTATATCAAGTTGAGGAAAGTATGTATCATCGACTTCTGAGGCAAAAAAGTTTATATGTATTACTTTTTGGGCCTCTTGTGAGTTCTTCATAAAAAAGGGTGGTTTCTCAATAATATCATGTCCTATATTTATAATTAAGTCTGCTTTCTCTATCGCACAATGTACAAAGTCATTTGAAGACAAAGCTGCACAACCAAGACAGAGTTCATGGTTCTCGTCTACTACCCCTTTTCCCATCTGTGTAGTGAAAAATGGTATTTTTGTATAATTGATGAAATTTTTTAAGGCTGCTCCAATTCTTGTTCTATTAGCCCCCGCACCAATAAGTACTAATGGATTTTTCGCTGTTTCTATCAAATCTACTGCATCTTGAAGTGCACTAGGTGAAGCGATTGGATATTTAAATTGTTTTACAGGATAAATATTATCTTTTACATCTTCACTAGCAATATCTTCAGGTAGTTCAATTAAAACTGCACCCGGTCTCTCTGTAGTTGCGATTTTAAAAGCATCTCTGACCATAGCTGGAATATTATTTCCATTAGAGACTTGCTTAGAGTATTTTGTAACTGGTGCAAACATACTTACAATATCAACAATTTGAAAACGACCCTGCTTAGACTGTTTAATTGGTTTTTGTCCAGTTATCATCATCATAGGCATACCACCTAGTTGTGCATAAGCTGCTGGTGTTGCAAAGTTTGTAGCTCCTGGACCAAGAGTTGATAAACATACACCAACTCTACCCGTAAGTCTTCCATAAGTTGCAGCCATAAAACCTGCTCCTTGTTCATGACGAGTAAGTATAAGTTTTATACTTGATGTTCTCAGCGATTCCAAAAAATCTAAGTTCTCTTCCCCTGGAATTCCAAATATATATTCAACACCCTCATTCTCTAATGCTTTTACAAATAGGTCTGAAGCTTTCATGATCTTTCCTTTACATTCTAGACATAAGTATTATAGCTACTTATATTATATTTGTTTGTTTAATTAGATATAATTGCACTTATGAATCAACTACAAGACTACCTAAATGCTCACGAAATAGGTGATATGCACCCTACTGATATTGCTAAGATTTTAAAGACTTTAAGTGATAAAGAATTTTCTGATGCCATTAAACTTGTACCAAAGAATCTAGTTGGAGATGTCGCTTTATCCCTTCCTGATAGATACTTTGATGATGTTGTAGAAAACTTAAGTGTAGATGAACTTTCCCATGCTGTTACAGAACTAGAGTCTGATGATCAAGCAGAGTTTATGCAAGAGCTTGAAGAACTTGATAAAAATGTAGCAAGTCAAGTTTTTCTCAACTTACATATAGATGACCAAGAAGAGATACAAAAACTCAAAACATATGATGAAGATCAAGCAGGTTCTCATATGCAACTCGAACTCTTCACAGCCTATAAAAATGAGATAGTACAAGATGTCATCAAGCGCTTTGCAACACTTCGTAAAGAGAATAAAGTTGAAAATGTGCAAAACCTCTTCATCACCGATGAAGATAAAAAACTAAGATATGCTGTAGGTTTAGATGACCTACTTATTTTTGACTTTTCTAAAACAGTTATACAAAACATAGATACAAGTGAAGAGAGTTTTGAACCTATTAAAGCCATAGATACGGATGATATAAAAGAAGTGGTACATGTTTTCGAAGAGTATGACCTTGGAGTGTTAGCTATTGTAAATGCTTACGGTGTCTTACTTGGTCGTATTACCTCAGATGATATTTATGACATCATTAACGAGCATGCCACTGAGCAGATGTATAATCTTGCTGGAGTGAATGATGAGGCTGAAGAAGATGAAGAGATACTTCCAGCTGGACGAAAACGTGCAACTTGGTTAGCTTTTAACCTTCTCACAGCTATAGTAGCCTCTCTTGTTATAGGTCTTTTCGCTGATACTCTGCAAAGTATGGTAGCACTTGCAGTTTTAATGCCAATAGTTGCTTCTATGGGCGGTAATGCAGGGACTCAAAGTCTAACTGTTGTTGTTCGCCAACTTGCCCTTGGAGACATCTCTAAAGGTGATGCTATGCGGATTATTAAAAAAGAGCTAATAATTGCCCTTGTAAATGGATTCATATTCGCTATAATTATAGGAATTATTGCTGCAGTATGGTTTGATACTTCTATGCTAGGTCTAGTGATTGCTTTAAGTATGCTCATAAACCTTTTGTTTGCTGGGCTTTTTGGAGCAAGTATACCCCTACTTTTAAAAAGAATGGATGTTGACCCTGCTATTGGAAGTACCGTTATTTTAACAACTATTACCGATATTGTAGGCTTTTTCAGCTTTTTAGCACTTGCTACATATATATTACTATAAGGAATTTGTAAAACTTGGATCTATTAATACTATTTTTTCTCCTCTCTGTTAGCGTTTCATTTGTCTGCTCCATTTTAGAGTCAGTACTACTCTCTATCAATATATCATATATCGCAGTTTTAGAAAAAGAGAACCCAATTGCAGGAAAACTTCTTCGTGTACAAAAAGAAAATATCAATAAATCAATTGCAGGAATTTTAATATTAAATACCATTGCAAATACTTTAGGTGCTGCTGCAGTTGGTGCACAAGCCGCTTTAGTTTTTGGTAATGAGGCTGTTGTTGTTGTATCTGTTATTTTAACTTTTGCCATTTTGTTTTTAAGTGAGATTATCCCAAAAACTATTGGAGCACTTTACTGGAAAAGTCTAGCACCTCTTGCTTCACAATTTATCCGCATCTTAATCTGGACAACCTATCCTATCATACTAATAACACTTTTTGTGACAAATAAAATTGGTAAGGGTGTAGATGATGTAAACTCTCTAACAAAAAAAGAACTTCTTGAGTCTATGCTTAAAGGTGAAGATGATGGAGTTATAGATGAAAAAGAGTCTGATGTAATTGAAAACATCTTAAATCTTGACAATATTAAAGTGAGTGAGGTATTGACACCGCGTTCTGTTGTTTTTGCACTTGATGAGAATATGACGATTAAAGAAGTTATAGAGACCGAAGATGCAATCTTTAAATTTTCTCGTATTCCAATTTTTAAAGGAAGTATTGAAAATGTAACAGGTTTAGTTCTTACAAAAAGAATCTTTAAACAGGCGCTTAGCGACGATAGTGTAACACTTCAGTCTATTAAAAAAGAGATGTTTTCTATTAATGAAAACGTTCCTGTTAGTAAAGCACTCGATATGTTTATAGCTAAAAAAGACCATATGTTTTTGGTGATGGATAATTATGATCAAACTGATGGAATCATTACTTTAGAAGATTGTGTTGAAACTGTTTTAGGTGTTGAAATAATGGATGAGAGTGATACCACAGAAGATATGCGCGAATTAGCTAAACGAAAAATGAAATTAAAACGTAAAGCTAAAGTGCATAACTAGTCTTCAAGGTCGAGAAAGAAGAGAGAAAAAGATTATTCATGCTCCTTTTCATACCTGTAGTGTAATCTAGAAATGTAAATCAATTATGAACAGAACTAGCAGTTTCTTTAATTGCAATCATTACATGCCAGGAATTCTAGGGATTTTCCCTAGTTTAGAATTTTTACAGTAAACACCCCAACCACGTTTAAGCCAATGTCCAACGACTGGTATAGAAAGCATAAATGCACGTTTTGCATCACGATAAACAAATGCTGCACCATCTCCATAATCCATAACACAGATGATATTAATATGCTCAGAATACCCTTTAAAGTCAACTCTACCATTTTCTCTTGCATGAATATTATGGGCTACATTCTTAGCCATTAGCTCTGCCATATGCCCTTGCTTTGCCCTCCAGTCATGACCCTCAAGTGCTGCTACATCACCAATAGCATAAATGTTAGTACTCGAACCATCTGCATTTAATACATTTGAATAATCATTTGTTTTTATAAATCCAGCTTCGTTTTGAGGTAAGTCTGAGTTGATAATTAAATCATGTCCATTTCCTGCTGGAATAAACATAGTAAAATCAGCTTCAAGTAATGTTTCATCTTCAAAGTTTACACCCTCTTCACAAAAGCTTGTTATTTTTTTTCCAAAATGTTTTTTTATATCTAATTTAGCAAAAAGTGTGTCCATCACACTAAGAGCTTGTGGTCCCATTCTCGCCCCTGGTTTTGCCATTGGTGCAAAAAATGTAAGCTCAAAATTATCACGTACACCTTTTTTCTTTAGCATATTATGCACATTAAAAAGTAACTCAAATGCAGGACCCCCACGCACAGCAGAACTATCTTTAGGATTTCCCCCAAAGCCCATTGCAATTTTACCACTACCCTTCTCTACTAAAGCATCAAGAGTATCACGGATTTTAAGCGAGTCTTCTGGTTTTCCACAGATAGAGAGAGTATTTTCTATACCCTTATGTTTCATCTTTGCTGCACCTAAACCAATAATTAGATAATCATAATCATCAATAGTTCCAAAAGAGGCCAAGGTAACAGAGTTGTTCTCTTTGGAAATGTTACTAACACTATCTACAATAAGCTTAAAGTGATGTACTTCTTCTAGCCTATGTAAGTTAATACATACATCATCAAATGCACTTGCATGTGTCGGTACCCATATTGAAGTAGGATAAATATAAAAGTAGTCTCTCTCACTTACTAATGTAACATCGTAATTATGTTTTCTCAGATGAATAGCTGCATCAAGTCCGGCAAATCCACCACCGAGTATAAGTATTTTTTTCATTAGTACCTCATTTAAAAATATTAAAGTAACTTTTTATTTAAATAATAGACAGCAAACATACTGATACAACCACCAATAATTATATGAGTCTCAATTTGTTCATCCAAAATAAGCCAAGCACTTAAAAGTGCAAAAACAGGAACAAGAAACATAAAAGAGCTTGTAGTCTGACTCCCTAACTTAGAAGATGCCATAAAGAAGATAGTAGTAGCTATAGTCTGTCCAAGTATTGCAAGGTAAACAAGAGATACCCAAAACTCTAGTTCTTCATCAAACACAGAGAGTAAGTTTGAATCATAAGCATACATAAACGAAGCGATGGTAGCGATAAGTGAGATAAAAAAACTATAATGAATAGGATGAATATGTTTTGCTGAGTGTTGAGAGAGTAGTGTTACTCCAGCCCAAATAAGAGCACAGAGTAAAAAGTAGATGTTTGAGCCATTTAAAAACTGAGAAATATTTTCAAGTTCTAAAAGAATAAAACCTCCCGTAAGCCCAAGAAAAAGTGCTATATACTGCACGGAAGTGAGATGCTTTTTATATAAAAATGCAAAGAGTATGAAAGTCAGTATAGGACTAAAGGTAGTAATAATAACACTCCCGGAACCAGCAAGCCCACTATAAATACCAATAAAAGCAAACACCATAAATAAAATATTTAAAACTGCACCACTTCCAATATATACAAGAGCACCTTTGTTTAAAGTAATAGGCTTTTTAAAAAAATAAAGAATCGGGATAAATGAGAGGCTCATAAGAAAAAAGCGCCAAAATACAATGACTTCCATTGCTTGAGTGTATGTAAGTATTTTAAGTGCTGTCCAGCCACCACCCCAAAGCAACATTGCTAGGAGTAGTAAGTATTTGTATGTTTTATCTTCGTTTTTCATAAACATCAATAACTTTTGTAACAACTAAGTCCGAAGTAACATTTAATGAGGTACGACACATATCTAATATTCTATCTACTGCAACAACAACTGCAATATACTCAACAGGAAGTCCTAGTTGGTTAAGTATTACCACCATCATAACAAGAGAAGCACTAGGAAGAGCTGCAACACCTATGCTTAAAGATACAACTGTAATACCTAAGAGAACTTGATCTCCAAGACTCAGCGTAGTTCCTGCAAGATTTGCGATATATAAAACTGCTATAGTAAGGTAAGCAGCTGTCCCATCCATAGAAACTGTCGCACCTAAAGGTAAAACAAAAGAAGCAGTCTTTTTATCTACACCTCCAACCTCTTCAACTATTCGCATACTCACAGGAAGTGTAGCAGCCGATGAGGCAGTTGAGAATGCCATAATAGAAGCTTCTCTTACAGAGAGTAAATACTCATAAGGTTTTATTTTTGCAAAAATTCTAAGAACTAGAGGAAGTGTGATAAGCCCATGAAGTAGTATAACACCTACAACAACTAAGATGTACTTATATAACCCTAGTATAACTTCAATACCTTGATCCGCAATAACATAAGAGATAAGAGAGAACACACCGATAGGAGTAAGTTTGATAATCCATTCAGAGATTTGGAGCATAGCTTCACTAACCGAGCTAAAGAAACTTGAAAGAGGTTCTTGTTGTTTTGGCGAAAGGTACAAAGATGCGACTCCAAAAAGTACTGCAAAAACAATGATTTGCATCATAGAACCACTACTTAAAGAGTGAAAAATATTTGTTGGAATAAAACTAAGTAGCATGTTTTCTATAGAAAAAGGAGCTATTGTGCTTGCTTTTGCAAACTCTAAACCTTCACTGCTTATATGTTCACCTATATGAAAAATATTCATTACAACTATAGCTAAAACAACAGCGAGTGCAGTTGTAAGCATATATAGACCTATAGTACGGATACCAAGACGTTTAAGGTGATCAATAGAGCCTAAACCTAAAATAGCAGTAAAGATACTTGCAAAGACTAAAGGAACCACTATCATTTTAAGAAAATAGATAAATGCAGTACCTATCATTTTTTGCTGTAATGCTAGTTCTGGGAGAAAGAGTCCGAAGATGACACCGAGTATTATTCCTAGGATGACAAGAGTATTAGTAGTTGTATATTTTTGTATATTTTTTATCAAATGTATCCCTTTATGAAGCATAAGTGTAACATATTATAAAAGATTTTTCTTTATCCAATGTGAAAGCACATAAAGGCCCCAAACATGCTGTTTAAAACTCCCTCTTGCTGCATCAGATATATATTCATCTAACTTCTTTTCATGGAATAGACCTGTCTCTTTATTTACCTCTTTAATAAGCTGTATTCTTTTAGAGCTGATGAGATACTCCATATAAGGATTTGCAAAACCTTTTTTCTTGCGTTTTAATATACTATCATCTAGTTTGTTCTTCATAACTTTTTTAAGTAAAGCCTTTGTAACACCATCTTCATAACGAAGTTTTGGATCTATACTAAAGACTGTCTCAACAAGTTTATGATCTAAAAACGGAGTACGTGATTCTATAGAGTGAGCCATACTCACACGGTCTAACTTAGTCAAAAAATGTTCAGCCTGAAAAAGGTTGAGGTCAATGTAGCTATACCAAATAGACTCGTCTTTATGTTCTGAGTTTAAAAACCTTTCTCTATAATCATTAAGATATTTAAGACTGGCATTGTCTTTAATATTTCTCCTCATTAAATTATTTTTTTGCAGATCTGTAAACTTATCTCCACTAGTACGAAAAAGAAGAGTGTCATCAAAAACACGTTTGTACCACTCCCACTCTCTATTATTTGAAAAATTAGCACGAAAATATTTTTTGAGCCAGTTTTTATGTGCTAGATTACCAGCACCCTCGATATCAAGATACTCAAAGTACTGTCTATAACCTAAAAAGAGTTCATCACTTCCCTCTCCACTAATCACTACCTTATGTCCATCTGCTTTTATTTTTTCAAAAAGAAGATAAAGAGGTACTGCAGCAGGATCATTTAAGGGTTGATCCATGGTATCTAAGACTTTATCACTTGCCTCTATAAATGCAATCTCATCTATCTCTACTTCAGTATTACTCACTCCTAAAAAGGCAGCTGTTGCTTTTGCATTTTCACGCTCATCATATTTAGAAAATTCTTTATATCCGAGTGTATATGTTGGTAGATTTAAGCCTTGTTTCTTAGCATAGTAGTTAATAGTCGCACTATCTATGCCCCCTGAGAGAAGAGAGGCCGTTGAAGCATCACTATGTAAACGCAGCTCCATTGACTCTTCTAAAGCTTTCTCTATCTTTTCAACTGCCTCATATTTATCTGTAATTATATTTGGTTTATTAGATAAAATATCATAATATCTTCCAATAGTTAAATGATTATCTTTATATACTGCATATTCTCCAGCAGCTAAAGTTTTGATATCTTGAAAAAAAGTATACGGTGGTGTTGGTGCTAAAAAAGAGAGATAAGAAAGGAGTGCATCCTCGTTCATCTCTTTTTTATTTAAAAAAGGAACAATAGCTTTTATCTCTGAGGCAAAAATAAAAGAGTCCCCATTAAGATAATACAGAGGTTTTTTACCAAGCCTGTCACGAAAGAGATAGAGTGCATCTCCATCAAGTAAAGCTATAGCAAACATACCACGGAGATGATCTACAAACTCTACTCCCCACTTAAGATATGCAGCCATAATAACTTCTGTGTCACTCTCTGTTTTAAACTCATAAGCCAACTCTTTTTTTAACTCTTTAAAATTATAAATTTCACCATTAAAGGAAAGCAGAATGTTTTTATGTTTTAGAGGCTGATGTGAGCGATAGTGAGAGTCTTGAATACTGAGGCGTTGATGTGCAAAAAAAAGTCTTCTTTCTTGAACTATACCACAGTAGTCTGGTCCACGATGAGATAGTAAGCCAAGGGCATTTTTTGCTGTATTTTCATTATACTCACCCAAAATCCCAAATACTGCACACATTTATAGAATCCCTTTTTCATAAAATATTAACATAAACTTCTGAAGTTAACATTTCTAACTTAGTCAGCTTATAGAATATATAATGTATAATTGTGTAATTAAAATTAAAACAAAGAGATTATTATGGAAACTACAGAAACTAAAAAAGTTGACTTTGAGAATATGAGTGCAATTCAAAAAATCAATGCTATTGATGTAATCATTGATGAAAAAATTAGAGAGTTTTTACATGCAGACAATGGAGATTTAGACTTCATCGACCTTCAAGAAAAAAATGGTCTTACAGATGTTTATATCTCTTATGTTGGAGCTTGTGGTTCATGTGACAGTTCAGGTGGTACTTTAACTTCTATTCAAAGAATTTTAAATGGACAACTTGAAACTAACGATATAAGAGTTTTCGCAGTATAACTACATGGGTGGTTTTGCAGGTGGCGATGAAGGTGGATTTTGGGATGTAGATGCTATTGATATTTTAATAGCAAAGCAAAATAGCCATAACATTAAGTCAAAGAAACAGGCAAAAGTTGTTATCGAGACTAAAAACTCAGCTTATTATATCAAAGACGATGTAACGATCAGCATAGTACCTCACAACACTACAGCCTTTACTATAGAAGGTTGTGATGACATTCCTTTAGAATCAAATACTATTTACAAAACATACAAAGCACTTATGGAACTTACATGTGCCTCAGATATCGAAGACTTTTTTGCTGAGCACAAGGTTCTACTTACTCAATACACCCCAACAACAAGCAGTACAAGTTTTTTACTTCTTGTCAAAGAGCTCTGTAATCTAATTCTAAGTGATAGTGAGCTTCGAACAATAAGAGAAGCAGCACTTTAAAGATTAGGTACCATCTTCTCGAACTCATCTAAGACATCTTTTATATTTTGTTTTTGAGTGATCTCTGACATCTCTGCCTTAACAACATTAAACTCAGCTATCATACCTTTAAAAACTGCTTCTTTTACACTCTTGATATCACCAAACATAAAGATATACTCTTCACATTCATAAGTCTCTGAGATGTCTATTATCAGATCTTTTAAGAGTTCCGACTCATCTTCTTCTAAAGAGCATACCTCTAATATATTCCACATTTTGTACTCAAAATCTTCTAAGTTGATATCATGCTTACCATAAAGTATTACTACCAAAGGTACAAAGTTTGAAGTAATAGCCGCAGGAGTAAAGTGATAAGAAAATTTCTGTTTTTTCATTCTATGGAACCTTTAGTAAAATTATACCTTATTTGAAGGTACCCTTAGATAAGTCTCTACTTGCTATAATTTTAAAAAAAGGAAGTCTTGTGACTTATACATCTTGGTTCAAAGAGCATGCACGAAAGCATAAAATTATAATTGATAAACTTGTAGCAAAGAATTATACAAAAGAACAAATCATAGAGTACTTTGACTTTGATAATATGGTTGCTGAAGAGAATAATTTCTGTTTATTGTACAAGGATAATGAAAAATGCCACGATATGGAAAAACTTAATTGTTATCTCTGTGCCTGTCCAAACTTTCGATTTGATGATAAAGGTATAAAAAAAGTAGGAAAAAACACACAGTTTAGTTTTTGTGACATAAATCATAAGGATGGTTCACAAGATGTTTATAGTACTAGAATTCACCAAAATTGCTCAAAATGTGATGTTCCTCATAAGCTTTCATATATTAAAAAACATTTTGATTTAGATTGGTCTAAAGCTATGAAGCAGTGTATTCTCTAAAATGGGTGTTAACACTTTTATCTCTTTAGTAGATGTAAAGATACTTTTACGAAACTTCGTGCAATTTCCGAGGGTACATTTACACAACATATATTGTCTCCATAAAAGATAATTCTTATATCCTTAGAAAGTATGAGAGAGGTGAAAAAAATATACTAAGATAAAAAGCTGTTTAAAAGCTCAAGGCATTTGGTTTACATATTCCCTCTTTAGTGGAAAAAACAGAAGATATAGACTTTATGGATGCAGCAAATGCAAGTTTATTTTTGACATAGCTGCAGCATTTCTCGCTTTTAAATGCTTACAACCAAAAAGCTCAAAAAGATACACAAAATACAACTCTTAAAAAATACAAACTTAGGCTCTAAGTTGGTATTTTTTACTTCGAATTAACAAGTATAAAAATACTACACATCCAAAAGAACTTATATTTTAGGTAAAATAACAGTATGAATATATCTATCAACCAAGACAACTATGAAAACATTGATAATTTCAAAAAGATTCTTAAAAAAGATGAATCTACTATGATAAATGAAGCCCTAGAGTTATACTTCCAAACGCAGCACAAGAAACTCTTAGAAAAAGACATAGACAATGAAAATACTATGACAAATTTAGACTTTGATGAGTTTTGGAATGATGTAGATATATGAAACATGGTACAAATATCTATAAGTATGCCAAGAGAATTAAGTGTGAACCAGAGGAGTTAATCGACTTCTCTTCAAACATCAATCTGTATCAACCAGAAATAGAGTTCTCACTTTCAAGCAAAGAAGTCGCGAAGAATCCAGATAGTAAATATAAAGACTTTCGTAGATTTTTAGCACAAAAGTATGAGATAAAAAAGAGTCAAATAGCTCTCTTTAGTAGTGCTACTAGTGCTATTTATCAGCTTTTTTCTTCACTAAAACGGAAAAATGTCTTTTTATATGCCCCTCTGTATAGAGAGTATGAAAAAGCAGCTCTTATGGCAAAAAAAAATATCTATAAAATCAACCGTATTGAAGATGAAAAACAGGTCCCACTTGATGACTCCATAGTAGTTTTTGTAAATCCTTCCACACCTGAGGGGACTTACTATGAAAACATTAAAGAGCTTATGAGTACATGGATGGAACTTAACTGCACTATCATTTTAGATGAGAGTTTTTTAGAATTCCAAGAGTTAGATTCAATGAGACAAGAGATTAGCAACTACGAAAAGCTCTACATTATCCAGGCTTTTTCAAAGTTTTACTCTTGTGCAGGTGTAAGAGTCGGAGCTATATTTTCAAACAAGAATAACATCCGAACACTACAACCGCCACTTTGGCATATATCAAATTTAGACGTAAATTTTTTAAAGCAACGCTTATCAGATGAAAGTTTTGCAAAAAAAAGCCGAGAGCTTCACAAAGTACAAAAAGAAGAACTCGTGTACATACTGAGTGAGTCAAAACTCTTTACAGAAATAGTAGAAAGTGATAGTAACTTCATCCTCGCCTACTCAAACAAAGGCAAGCGGATTTGGGAAGACCTCTTAGAGCGAAAGATAGTTGTTCGAAAATGTGCAAGTTTTGACTACCTAAACAATAACTGGCTGTCTTTCGCTGTTAAAGATGAAGTAGCCCAAGCAAGTTTAAAAGAAGCCTTAGAAAAACTATAAGGCTTTTTCTTCTTTCTTCACTCGACTCAAAGTATTTTCATATATATCAACCATAGTTGTCACAAAGTAGTGTAAAGTATTTCTTATAACATTGAGACTCTTTTCAAATGATGTTGTTTTTGTTTTTTTAGACATAAATACAGTCTGTACAATCCATACGATATCTATTGCAACTTCAAGTGAAGTACTCTCACCTTTTACTTCTGCTTTACCACTTGCTAGCATACACACAGCTTGATAAGGTCTACTCTTCTACATTTGTCACGGTACCTATTTAAACAATAATTTTCTAAAAAGTATTTACTTCCTTATCTCCCTTCCAAGTTCCTATAAATTTAATCAGTAGTCCGTACTCTATATCTGTATTTATTCCTTTAAATGTTTAAAACAGTTGTTGCATGACTTGACTTAAAAGCTCTTGATTGTATAATTAGCAAAACGAAAAAGGCTCTTCTGCATGAATTCACTTAGCATCTTTGGTACAAGTAGCGATGCTGGTAAATCTACTCTCTCTTTTGCTATCACCTATCTACTTCATAAACAAGGTATAAAAGTAGCCCCTTTTAAGGCACAAAATGTCTCAAACAACTCTCAAGTCACAGATATAGATAGTGGTGAGATTGCTATTCCTCAGGCTTTTGCAGCTGAGGCTATTGGACTTGCTACATCTCCTCTTATGAATCCTATTTTACTAAAGTCGGGTGGGGCTAGTCGGGCTCATATGATTATAAATGGGAAGAGTGTTGGGGATACAGATGTTTGGGAATATTATCGTAATATGAAAAAACTTAAACCTATCGTAAAATCTGCCTTTTTGAGTTTACAAAAAGAGTTTGAGTGTATAGTTGCTGAGGGTGCTGGTAGTCCAGTTGAGTTAAACCTCATGGAGAAAGACCTCTCTAACATTTATATAGCAGATAAGTTTAACACGAAGATAGTACTTGTAGCAGATATACAGCGCGGTGGTGTCTTTGCTTCTATTTACGGTGTCTATAACTTACTTCCTATCAAACTTCGTAAAAACGTTATAGGTGTTGTTATTAATAAGTTTCAAGGTGATATGTCACTCTTTGATGAGGGTGTAAAAATCATAGAAAATGAGTTTAGAATACCTGTTTTAGGAGTTGTTCCTTTTAAACCTTTCAATCTTGGTTTTGAGGATTCTGCATCACTTATGAACTACACTCAAGATACTCAAAATGCTATTATTACAGTAGGTGTCATTAAACTCCCACATATCTCAAATTTTACTGACTTTGAACCTCTTGTAGTAGATGATGAAATAGAGCTACGTTTTATTATATCGGTCAGTGAGATGAGTTCTTGTGATCTTATAATACTTCCAGGAAGCAAACGAGTAATAGATGACTTGACTTGGTTAAGAGAGAGAGGATTTGAGAAAAAACTACGTTCTAAAAAGACTAATGTAGTAGCTATTTGTGGTGGTTATGAGATGATGTTTCAAAGAATTATAGATGAGGAATGTATAGAGTCCAATTTTAAAGAGGTAGAAGGTTTTGGCCGTCTTAAAGGTGATGTTACATTTACTAAAGCGAAGATTGTTAAAAAAGGATTGTACAATATATTTGGTATCATGGTTGATGGTTATGAGATACATAATGGCATAACTAACAAATGCTGTAAAGAGGAAAAGAACCTCTACGGAACTTTTATACATGGACTCTTTGATAACGACTCTATGAGAGCATATATCTTTAAAGAAATCAACCCAAATTATCAAGGTTATAACTTTAAGGAGTATAAGAAAAATGCAATCGCTGAGTTTGCCTCGCATATAGATAAAAGTATTAACATGCAGCTCATAGTAGATGCTTTAAATAACTAATATTTTATAACTGTTTTACTAATGTTGTTGACAAAATGTTTGTTGAATTTGTTTTGAGTAAATATGTGAAGAGTGGCATAGAAGAATTGAGCCAAGATAAACTTAAAATCCTTCTTAAGATAAAGTACCAATCCCTGTAAAGAGGACAAGACTGTTACAGGCGAAGTAAAAGATATAAGTACTCTTTTGATAGAGTTTAAAAAACATTTATATATGTAATAAGTGTATAAACTATTAGGAAAAGCATTGAAAACATATGATATTTTTACAAACGAAGAAACTAAACTACCAGAGGGAAAAGCAGACTTTTTACTCGCAGCAAGTGTGACAAAAACATGTGAGATAGCGGGAATCACTCAAGCAGGTATTCCG
>QNZS01000007.1 GCA_003978465.1 Sulfurimonas sp.
GCTTATACAGCTACAGGAATAACAAACAACACAAATTTTACAAAAAATATGGAATCTTTAAATTCTGTTATTTCTGCTGGAAGTGGTGTAGAGGCTTTCTCACAAGGTTTTAATACTGCAACTCACTCAAGTTCTATTGATGTGTTCGATTCTTTAGGTTCTAAGCATACAATCAGAATGGAGTTTAGAAAAACTGCACTCGAGACAGCAACAGGAAGCACATGGGCTATCAATATTTCAGTACCAGCACCTGCAACTATTGATACTACTGCACCATTTGATGAGAAAACAGGTACTATCCATTTTAATAACGATGGTTCTTTAGAAACATTTAATCCACCAAACCTTTCGTTTTCTGCTAACAATGGTTCTGCCCCTGAGCAACAGGTAAGACTTTCTTTTGGTAGTGCAGATACATTTGAGGGTATGACATCTTTTAATAGTCGTTCTTCAACTTCAGGTATCTCTCAAGATGGTTTTACAGGTGGAAATTTACTAGGAATTAAAATTGATCAGTCTGGTACTTTAGTGGGTTCATTCTCCAATGGCCATTCATTCGGTTTAGCACAAATTGGTATGGCTAAGTTTGCAAACAATGAAGGTCTCTCAGCAAAAGGTGGAAACATTTATGATGAAACTGCCAACTCAGGTGATGCTATCATCGGTACAGCTGCATCAGGAGGGCGTGGTTTTATCCAATCATCTGCTCTTGAAGCATCAAATGTTGACCTCTCCCGAGCCTTAACACAACTCATCATCATTCAGCGTGGTTTTCAGGCAAATGGTAAAACTGTTACAACTTCAGATCAACTTCTACAGACACTAATCGGTCTTAAAAACTAAGGAAATTCTCCTTAGCTTTTCCATTTAATTTCTTTTTGATATAATTATCTTAATAATAAATTATTAGGAACATATATGAAATTTTCTGCACCCCTCAAATCAAACTCAAAAAAAATAATGTTACTGGGTTCTGGTGAACTAGGAAAAGAAGTAGCTATTGAAGCTCAGCGTTTAGGTCTTGAAGTCATTGCAGTGGATAGATACCAAAATGCACCTGCTCATCATGTAGCACATCGCTCTTATGTTGTAAATATGCAAGATAAAGATGCTCTTCTTGAAATTATTTACCGTGAAAAACCTGATTATATTTTACCTGAGATTGAGGCTATAAGTATCGATGCTCTTTTTGCAGCTGAAGATAATGGATACAACGTAATTCCTAATGCAAATGCAGTAAGTAAGACTATGAATAGAAAAAATATTCGTACATTTGCTGCAGAAGTTTTAGACCTTAAAACTGGTCCTTATGAGTTTGTTACAACTGAAGAAGGTTTGTTAGAAGCAAGTAAACGCATGGGTTACCCTTGTGTTATAAAACCTGTTATGAGCTCTTCTGGTCATGGTCAGAGTATCTGTAAAAGCGAAGAAGATGTTCCTGCTTCTTGGGAAATAGCAAAAGAGGCGAGAGGTGATGCGAGTGAGTTAATCGTTGAAGCTTTTATCGATTTTGACTATGAGATTACTATGCTTACGGCTCGTAATGGTAAAGAAACTGTATTTTGTGAGCCTATCGGGCATGAACAAAAAGATGGTGATTATGTATTTTCATGGCAACCAATGCAGATGAGTGAGATTGCAAAACAAAAGTCAGAAGATATGGCGAAAAAAATCACTGATGGTTTAGGCGGTCGTGGTCTTTTTGGTGTTGAGCTTTTTATCAAAGGTGATGAAGTTTATTTCTCTGAAGTTTCTCCTCGTCCACACGATACTGGTATGGTTACTCTTATCACTCAGTCTCAGAGTGAATTTGCTCTTCACCTTCGTGCTGTTCTTGGGCTCCCTCTTGGATTTACTTTTTATGGTGCTGGTGCATCTGCTGCTTATAAAACAGAGATAGCTCATTCAAATGCTCCTGTGATAAAAGTAGATGAGTCACTTTTCTCTGATAACTCTTTTGTAAGAGTGTTCTCTAAACCAGAAGCACATAAGGGTCGTCGTTTAGCAGTTGCTTTAGTCTACGATGAAGTTGACTCTGCCTTAGAACAAGCGAGAGAATTAATCCTAAAAATAAAAGATAACTAATATGCAAATAGTTTTACTTGATGCTTTAACTTTTGAAGGGACTGACCTTAGTGCATTTGATACCTTAGGTGATGTAGAAGTGTTTGCTACCACTTCTCCTTCTCAAACAAGTGAGAGAATAACAAACGCAGACGTGATAGTAACTAACAAAGTTATTATCACTAAAGAGTTTATGACGAGTGCTAAAAATCTCAAACTTATTTGTATAGCAGCAACTGGTATGAACAATGTAGACCTAGATGCGGCAAAAGACTTAAACATAGAAGTAAAAAATGTTGCTGGGTACTCAACTGACTCAGTTATACAACACACATTTTCACTACTTTTTTATCTTCTTGGAAACTCTCGTTATTATGATGAAAGTGTAAAAGATGGTTCTTACTCAAGAAGCCCTATCTTTACAGATGTAAGTCGTCCTTTTTCTGAAATAAAAGGAAAAAAATGGGGAATCATTGGACTTGGTAGTATAGGTCGTGGTGTTGCAAATATCGCTAAAGCTTTTGGCGCAGAAGTGTTTTACTACTCAACAAGTGGTGTAAACCGTACTGAAGATTTTCAAAGAACAAGTTTAGAAGATATGCTAAGGGAGTGTGACATTATCACTATACACGCACCTTTAAATGACAAAACAAATAACCTTCTAGACTATGAACAATTGTTAACATGTAAAGAGGGAACTACTATCCTAAACCTAGGACGTGGTGGTATCATCAACGAAGATGCAGTAGCTCGTGTAATAGATGAAAAAAATATCTCTTTTGGTTTAGATGTTTTAGTCAGCGAACCTATGAGAGAAAATCATGCTCTTTTGAGTGTAAAAAACAAAGAAAGACTCTACATCACGCCACATATCGCTTGGACTTCTATAGAAGCGAGAGATAAACTTATAGCGGGTGTAGTTCAAAATATAAAAGATACATTCTAGAAAATATGATGGCAGAAATAGCACTTTTTATTTCTGCATTTCTCGCAGCGACTATTCTCCCCTTCTCTTCAGAAGCTGCGTTTTATCTTGCCATAACAAATGAGATGCCAATTCTAAACGCCATGTTATCTGCCTCATCTGGAAATATTCTAGCTATCATATTAAACTACTATCTGGGTTATTTTCTTTATGAGAAAACAAAAACAAAACTATTCACTTCTAAACTCGGTAAAAAATCATTTTTACTAGGACATAAGTATGGTTACTGGATTTTACTACTCTCATGGTTACCTCTTATCGGTGATCCACTAACACTTGTTGCAGGTCTTGTGCGTTTGAAGTTTGTTTGGTTTGTTCTTATCGCTGGCTCACTTAGAATACTACGATACTATATACTAACTCTTATGATATAATTTACTTAATAAAAATATGGAAAAAATATGAATAAAAAATGTGATGTTTTAATAATAGGAGCGGGGGGAGCAGGACTAACAGCTGCTCTTAATGCCAAACAAAGTGGTGCAAATGTAATAGTACTTACAAAAGAGTACCCAACACGAAGCCAGACTTGTATGGCTCAGGGTGGAATAAACGCAGCCCTTGGTAATGCAGGAGAAGATAGTGTAGAAGATCACATCGCTAACACTCTAAAATCAGCACACGGTCAAGCAGACGAAGAAGCTATAAAGTTTATGTGTGAGAGCGCTCCAAAAGCAATAGAGTGGTTAGACAGCATTGGTGTTTGTTTCTCACGCACCGAGCAGGCTACAATCGCACAACGTGCCTTAGGTGGAGCAAGTGCCCCTCGTGCTTGTTATGCACAGGATTATACAGGTCTCAAAATTTTACATACTATTTATGATAGATGCCTTGAAGCTGATATAGAGATACAAAACGAGAAATATTTATTAGAGATTTTAAAAGATGAAAAAGATACTGTTTGTGGTGCAAAAATCTTAGATATCCGTAGTGGTGAAGTTGAGATATATGAGGCAAATGCAGTCATACTCGCGAGTGGAGGTTATAGTAGAATTTACGATAAAAACTCTACAAACTCAAGTGCTTCAACTGGTGATGGAATAGCTACAGCTCTAAGAGCTGGGGCAGAGCTTATAGACATGGAATTTGTTCAGTTTCACCCAACTGGTCTCAAAAACTCTAGCATACTTATAAGTGAATCAGCACGTGGGGAGGGTGGATATATCATTAACTCTAAGGGTGAGCGTTTTACAAAAGAGTTAGCACCACGTGATGTTTTAAGCCGTGCGATAGATGCTGAGATAAAAAGAGGGGAGAGTGTCTTTTTAGACATAAGACACTTAGGCGAGAAACTTATAAGTGAGGGTCTTCCTCAAGAGAGAAAGTTAGCCAAACTGTATGAAAATGTAGACCCAGTTCATGAGCTTATGCCCATCCGACCAGTAGCACACTATACTATGGGTGGTATAAAAGTAAACCGACAGTCTAAAACTTCACTAAAGGGGCTTTTTGCTTGTGGCGAGTGTGCTAACCATAGAGTACACGGTGCTAACCGTTTAGGTGGAAACTCACTCTTAGAGATAGTTGTTTTTGGAAAAGAGGCAGGTTTAAACGCAGCTCTTTATGCAAAAGAAAATGTAAGAGAAACAGCTATAAACGCAGACACTTCATCGGTTGTAGATGAGATAAAAGAGTATGAAAATGTACTTGATTTTTATGCTAAACGCGAACATCTGGGTGATCTATTTTATAAAAATGTCGGCATAGTCAGAACAAAAGAAGAACTCAAAGAGGCACTAGATGAAGTCTTAGCTATCAAAGCTAACATCTCTAAGTTAGGGGTGAGTGACACTTCTAAAAAGTACAATACCAACCTAGTAGAGTTTATAGAGTTTAAAAACTCTTTGGATGTATGTGAAGCAGTTGTAGAGAGTGCAATAAAACGTGAAGTGAGCTGTGGTGCTCACTACATAGCGGAGTAAATAAGATGAAGATAAGTATACAAAAAGACGAGGGACTTATAGAGTACGAGACTACTTTAGAAGATGCAACACTGCTAGAAGTTTTAAGTGATATCAAACACAATAGTGATAATAGCTTGTGCTTTAGTAGCGGTTGTCGTAGTAGTGTTTGCGGCTCTTGTTCTATGAGAGTCAATGAGGTAGAAGTTTTAGCTTGTGCATACAAGGTGCAAGATGGTGACAAGATAGAGCCACTTAAAAATGTTGAAGTGATTCGTGATTTAGTTGTAGATATGGATAAGGCATATAGTTTTAACATAAAAGCAAAAGCTTGGTTGTCACAAATTTCTTCGGGCATTAGTCTTGATGGTGAAGATAGTAAAACAAACGAAGTACAAAGCGACTGCATACTTTGTGGCTCATGTTATAGTGCCTGTCCTGTTTATGCTGTAAATGAGGAGTTTATAGGACCATTTTCTCTCACTCGTATTTGGAAATATGTGAGTGATAAACGCGAAGATAATGAGGAACAAAAACTGACAGATGTACAGACTAATGGAATCTGGGATTGTACTCTGTGTGGAAACTGTACTGTAGTTTGCCCTCAAAATATCTCAAGTAAGGCAGATATAGAAATGCTAAGAATGAAGTCAGCACAGTATGGTTTAATGGACCCAAGTTTTGGCTCATTTGATGGTGGATTTGGATTTGATGGAAGTCCTAGTTTTTAAAACGAACAGCAAACTAACAAGATATGTTATAATATTTAAAAAAAATGAATAGGAAATAAAAAATGGCCAAAGAGCACTCGTTTGATATCACTGCAAAGATAGATATGCAAAACTTTAAAAATGCGATAAATTTAGTAGATAGAGAAGTCTCAAACCGTTATGACTTTAAGGGTACAACTTATGAAGTAACTTTTAATGAAAAAGCAAAAACTTTAGTTTTAATCGCTTCATCAGATAACAAAGTTGATGCACTTAAAGATATAGTGATAGCAAAGTTTTTAAAACAGAATCTCTCTTCAAAAGTTTTAGATGAGTTAAAAGTTGAAGACTCTAGTGGTGGAAATAGAAAAATGACTTTTAAAGTTGTTGATTACATCGAGTCCAAAGAGGCTAAAAAGATCTGTGCTGACATCAAAAAGTTGAAATTAAAAGTTACTGCTAATATAGAGGGTGATTCCATTCGTATTAAAGGTGCTAAACTTGATGAGTTACAAAAGGTTATAGCAATGGTTAAAGAGGGCGAGTGGGAAGCACCTTTAGTTTTTGAAAACATGAGATAAAAAAGGGAGAATGAATGAAAAAAGTAACTGTTGCAGAGGCTGCTGAGTATTTTGGAGTTTCAAAAGAGGCTATACATAACCGTGTTCGTCGTGGTTCTTTAGAAGTTGTGGTAGAAAATGGTATCAAAATGGTACTTCTTAACCCAGATAAAGTAGTCAAACAAACGAGAAAACCTACTCAGGTTACAGCAGCCGTTCAAAATGATGAACGCTACTATAAACTATTACAAGAACAAAATGAAAAACTTCAATGGAAAATTGAAAAACTTGAAGGTGAAACGAGGATCCTTCGAGACCAAAAAGAGCTAATGCTTATAAATGAGAGAAAAAAGATAGAAGCTATTTATCAAGAAAAAGATGAACAACTTAAAAGTATTCTCAGTTCACTCTCTTCACAGTTTATGTTACTCCAAGATAAAAGAGCAGCTATAGTAGATGAGAGTGAAACAGTGGAAGTAGAGATACAAGAACTGTCAAATTCTAAAAATAAGTCTATTATCTCTTTAAAAAAGTACTTAAAATCTAAAAATTATTCTGAGAAAAAATCTAAAAGAGTAAAAAAAGAATTTTCAAAAAGAGTAAAAAAAGATGAAAGAATTACTGAGATAGATGGTAAAATATATCTTGATTTTAGTAAATATAATTATCTAGATTTACTGTAGTTTATAAATCATCTAACTTAAGAGTAAGCCCTTTTATATGTGATACAGGGTATGAATAAGCAATACCCTGACCTGCACCAGTTAGATCCAGTTCATCAACAACAGCTTTGATAATTGCATCAACTTTTTTACTCTGAGTTATAAACATTAAGTCCGAGTCAGATTCATTCTCGTGAAGACGGTTAAAGACATTTTCCATTTTTTCAAGACCGATTCCTCTTGCTTTTGTAATAGTTACTCCACCAGCTCCAGCACTCCGAGCAGCAATGAGTGCTTCTTCTTCTTTTCCTATAGGTACAATGATATGAACAGCTGAGAAAGGCATATTGTAAGAATGGCGTTGATCTGTACCTTGAATACTTATAGTTGAGAGGTCCATGTCGTGTACACCTTCAAGAGCATGACGTAGTTCATGAAGATGTAATTGTTCTTTCTCATACTCACCTTTAACCCCAACTCTCTCTGTAATAATTCCGTAAAGCATAACTGTAATCATAGGAAATAGTGAAGCAAATGCGATTAGACCAAAACCATCTATAAGAGGATCACGACCTGGTATATTTGTAGCTAGACCTAGTCCAAGAGCTGCAACTAGAGGAACGGTAACCGTTGAAGTCGTTACTCCACCACTGTCGTAAGCAATAGGAATGATGTATTTTGGTGCGATAAATGTAAGTGCTATAACAAACATATAACCAGCCATGATGTAGTAAACAATCTCACCACCCACCACTATACGATATGCCCCAAGCGAGATACCGATGGCAACACCAAGAGCAACGAATAAACGAAGGATAAAGTCATTGATCTTGCCATCACTTATCTCCTTAGCTTTTCTAGCAATTGCTGTTAGTGAAGGCTCTGCCATGGTAGTAGAAAAACCTATAAGAAAACCAAATGAATAGATAATGAAGTTGTTGTCATAACGTGTAAGCTCATAAGCCATAGTCTCACCAACTGAGAAAAGACCCATCTCCAAACCAACGATAAAAGCATCAAGACCAAGTATAACAAGACCAAAACCGATAATGACATTCTTAAGATTATCTATAGGTTTTTTTAGGATGATATACTGAAAGAAAAGTATTACAGCTAAAATAGGGACAACATCAATAACAACACTGATAAGGCCTTTGAAGATATCGAGTATTTTAAAGTCAAACTCCGGAGTAGTTGTGCTGAGTGTTTGTAGAACAGGAGTTAAGTCAACAGCTGCAGCAGTAGTAGCTGCATCTACATACTCGTATACAAAAATACCATAAAATTGCACAAAAATCATTGGGGTTAATGAAGCAAAGGCTATAAGTCCAAAACCATCTAAAACAGGATTTCTCCCTTTGATATTAGAAGCCAACCCAATACCAAGAGCAGCGACAAGAGGTACTGTAACAGTTGAAGTAGTTACACCACCAAGGTCGTATGCTAGACCTACTATCTCTTTTGGTGCGAACATAGTAGCACTAACAACCATTACATATCCAGTGATGATATAGTAGTGAATTGGGTGCCCTTTGATAATACGCCAAACACCAAGTACAATGGAAAACCCAACACTAAGGGCAACGACCATCCGAAGTGTTGTTGCATCTATTCGTCCTGCACTAATGCCTGCTGCTTTTTGTGCGATGACTATGAGGGCAGGTTCTGCGATTGTTGTTCCAAAACCAATCATAAAAGCAAAAATTACTATCCATTTTGTTGAGCCCTTTTTTGCAAAATCGCTTGCAAGTCCTTCTCCAACAGGGAAAATTCCCACTTCAAGACCAAGAAGAAAAATAGCTAAACCAACACCAACTATTGCTAGCCCTATAGTTGTGCTAAGCCAATTATCAGGTACAGACTGAATGATAGCGAGTTGAAAAAACATTATAACAAGGATAATAGGTAAAAGATCACGAAATGATTCTTTTAAGAGTTGCAAAAATGAAGAGATGCTTAACATATTTAACCTTTTATAATTTGTGAACTAATCATAGCAAAATTAGATGAGAGTTGGTATATGTTGTGAATGAAAAGCCTATATCTTTGGTTATAACAAAGTTCTTTGATGATTAAATCTGCGACAAAATGAAAAATTATAAGGACATGAGTTTTTATACGATAATCAAAGAAGCTTTCTCTTTCTATATTTCTTATCTTGGATACAAAAGAGGTAAGTTTTAGCGAGGTTAAATATAAGCTTAGCTAAAATGTCACTCTTCATACATGGTTCCGTGTCCGAGTGGCCGATGGTGCAACCTTGGAAAGGTTGTGTAGAGCAATCTACCGTGAGTTCGAATCTCACCGGGACCACCATTAAGACTCAAGACAAATTCTTCTTAATTTCAATATGATATAATTGTATACAATATTATAAAGGTTCTAAGTGAAAAATATTAAAGGGTATAGTTTAGTTTTTAGTCAATTTTTTTTTATTCTCATTATATTACTCCCCTTAGGCACTCCAACAAGTAATTTTTTTCTAGCACTTCTTCTAATAATCCTTGGTGCTATTGTCGGTATCTTAGCTCTGTATGAAAACAGGTTTTTTAACATTCATCCTGCTATCAAAGAGAATTCCTCTCTTGTTACTTCTGGTGTATATGCATACATCAGACACCCTATGTACACAGCTGTTTTAACAATGATGTTTGGTATTGTATTACTTTATCCTGTGGCATATGTATTTATTTCCTATGCCTTATTAGTTTGTACTTTACTGGTGAAACTGTTTTATGAGGAGTCATTATGGAAGGCCCAAAGCGGTGAGTATCTTATATATATGAAAAGCACTAATCGATTAGTACCATTTATTTTTTAAGAATTTTGATGAGTTTTTAGATTTGATGAAAAACATGACGGATAACTCAGAAATTTTTTTATCAATCGTAGCGATAAATATTTTTGGAAAATATACTTTTAAAATTTAACCGAGAATTGGAAACAAGGAACGAAGAGTATAAGAGAGAGATTAATGATTATATTACAAAGGGTTTCCATTCAGGTAGATATTAAGCCTGACGTTTGTTAAACCCAGAAGTTCCAATTTTGGCATTTTGTATAAAGTCTCCAGCATAAGATTTAAGATAAGGTGGAATTGCCCGACCTTTTAGTTTCATCATATCATCAAGCATAGCATCGGCTACATCTTGTTTTTCTAGGTATTTGACCTCTGTTAAATAGCCAAAAAGAAGTTCACCTAAACGCTGGAGTGATATTTTCCAAGTAGAATCTGTTTGCTCATATATCCAAAGACCAAAAGCATAGAAATTCTTATATACGGATTCATCTTTCCATAAAAGTTCTATAGATTTTTTAAAGTTCCCACTATTGTATGTTAAGTCCCAGAATCGTGCAAAACGTTTCATAATTTGAATATCATTAAAAGACAAATTACTATTTTTTAAAATATCATAAGGGGGTATATTGCTATAGTGCATTTTAAAGTCTTCATCGTGGCGTTTTATATAAGTACCAGAAAGTTTTTTAAGTATACCTATTTGTATCTCACAAGAACTCATACTCATCAGCTTATCAAGATTAGCTCCAAAGCTATCCAATGACTCTCCGGGAAGACCAACAATGAGGTCAAGGTGAATATGGGCCGTAGTTTCATTTTCTAAAAAAGCGATATTTTCTTCTATTTTATCTAGTTTGAGTATTCGAGAAACATTTTTTGCTACTTCAAGGTTAAGTGTCTGTATCCCTATCTCTAATTGTAGTGCACCATCAGGAAATTGTTTTATTTTAGAGCGAAGTGAAGCTGGAAAATGATCTGGGATAACTTCAAAGTGAGCAAAATAAGGAGGTTTTTTACTTAAAAAGAAGTCTAATATACCGTTTGCTGCCCTCATGTTTAGGTTAAAAGTTCTATCTACAAACTTAAAATTTCTAGCACCACGTACCCAAAGTTTTTCAAACTCTTCTAAAATTTCCTCTAGATTAAAAGCTCTCACTTTTTCATCCATAGAAGAGAGACAAAACTCACACTCAAAAGGGCAACCCCTAGAGATTTCTACATAGATATAACGATTTTTGATATCATCATCTGTATAGTACTCATAAGGGAGTTTTAGCTCTTTTAGTTTTGGTAGGGTCATTTTTATAATGCGTTCATTGGTAGAAGAGTTTTGTATACTCTTACATAGCTCATAAAAGGCTGTATCCCCTTCTCCTTGGATAATGTAATCAGCATCATCGAGATTTACACGAAAGGGCTCGTAAGTGACTTCTGGACCACCTAAAATTATTTTGGTATTGGGTGAGACTTTTTTTATAATGTGAATTAGTTCTGCAACTTCACTAACATTCCATATATAAACACCTATACCAATGATATCGGGTGAAGTTTGGAGAAGCTTTTCTGCAATAGTTTGGATGGCATCATTTATACTAAACTCTAAAATTTGAGTATTTTTTTGGAGCTTATTCATGTTTGCATAAAGGTAACGAAGACCGATAGCACTATGCGTAAAACGAGAATTTAAAGTGGTTAAAATGATTTTCATAAGTGAATTTTACCGTAAAAGGAGTAAAACAAACAGGGCAATAAAAAAGGGAAACCCTGAATGTTTAAAAATTGTTAGTATATTCTCTAATTATGAAAAGGGGGAACATAATTGAGATAGTCTAATTATATGCCAATTCGGTTAAGGCCTCGTAAATATATAAAGTAAATTATCTGTTTAAGAACAGTTCAAGTCAGCGATTAGATATAATTAGATATGAATATCTTACTCTCTTCTTTTTATTTTTTTTACTTTAGTGTTGTTGGTGTCTACATTATCTTTATTCCAAAGGTTTTAACTACTTTTGGCTATTCTGCTGAACAGATAGGTATTATCTTCGCAGCAGGACCGCTTGTTCGTTTTATCCTACCGATGCTATTTATTAAAGGTTTAAAACTAGAAAGAAAAGCATTTAATATTTCACTTCTTATTATGATTTTAAGTGCTATAGCTTTTTACACTTTTATAGAAAATTTTTATCAACTGTTATTCTCAAATATATTCTTAGGAATAGGTCTGGGTGTAACACTACCATACATAGAAGTCATAGCCTTAGAAAAACTAGGACGTGAAAATTATGGAAAAATCCGTCTTTTTGGTTCCCTAGGGTTTGTTTTAGTCGCATTAGTTCTAGTAAATGTCTTAAGTAGTCCTGTAGTAGCCCTGGAGTTTTTACTCTTGCTTACCCTTGCTACAGCTGTTTTTGGATTTTTTATAGTCCATGAGTTATATAAAACAAACAAACAAAGAAAAGAAGAGTTACAAAATGATATAAATCTGTTTAAAGATTGGAAGTTATGGTTAGGCTTAACTCTTATGCAGCTAAGTTTTGGTGCATTTTACAACTTTTTTACTATTTATACTACGGATAATGGTGTTTCATTACAAATGACTATCTATCTGTGGAGTTTTGGAGTTGGGGCTGAGATAATTATGTTTAGATACCAAGCACGATTACTTGGATCGAAACTGCTACTTATTTTACAAATAACTACACTATTAACAGCATTTCGTTGGTTTTTAGTTTTTGCATATCCTCAGAATATTTTCGTTCTATACTTTTCGCAAAGTTTGCATGCCTTTAGTTTTGCACTTTTCCATTCTGCTGCTATTGCTTATTTACATCAGCTTTATAAACATAAGGCTTTAGCACAACAGTTCTTTGCAGGTATTACTTATGGTTTAGGTGGATTTTTAGGTGCACTATTGTCAGGTGTGATTTATGAGCAGTATCCAGAATATCTTTTCTTGAGTTCTACAGTGATAGCATTTATGTCATTTGTCTTTATAGTTTTGTGGAAGAGAAGAGTGTAACTTTAGGCTCTGTAAGCATAAAGTTATTTAGTAGTCTAGACTAAGAAATGCAGTAGGAGTGTTCTCTCTTTGAACAATGTCAGCTGCTACTTCATTTGTGCAGTCTATCTTGTAGTTTAGCCCAGCAGAGAAGATCGCTGAGAATCTATTTAATAATTAAGAGATTTAAGTTAAATAGTGTTGAACAATACTTTGTGCTTTACTTCTATAAACCTAGAGAGTTGATAGTAGTCATTTAAATACGGAGACTCGACTTTAAAAAGAAGTTGTCTGTACTTTAGGTAAGTCATCCATATTTTCTTGCCTTGCTTTATTTTAGAGAGTTTATGTAACTCAAAACTCACGGCTGCATTTATAAAACCTTTAAGGAGCAATACTTCATTATCTGTCTTCTCAAAACGTCGTGGAAACCATATCTCTTCGAGTGCCTCGTGTGCATCATAATATCTCTGCTCATTAAGGCAGACTTTAAATTCTTCTATCTTTTCTAGTATCATTTGGGGGTATCCTCTAAAAGTTGCATATTTTTTCGCCAGTATCCTCGACCACCTTTGAGTGAGATACAGTGCATAGTTGGAAACTTACCTCTGTACTCTTCTAAGCGGTTTGAAGTTGCTTTCCCGCTATCACAGTAAAAGACAAAAACAGAACCATCAGGGTATTTACTGAGTTCATAAGGGTTGTAAACGATAGTATCAGCTTTTGTCATTGGAGAAAGAATAGTATCAATTAAAATAACTTCAACTCCTTCTTTCTCAAGTTTAAACTTATTCTCTAAGAACTCTTTTTGAGTCCATTCATTTGGATAATTCATATGACATTATATATTAATTTTAATATTGCTATAATTAAATCATAAATTTTTCTAGGGGTTTAATATGCAGTTAAAGTATGTAGGTGATATGCCTTTGATATCTAAGAATGGTGTAGGTTTCGACCATACCCAACCTGATAGGTATAAATTTCTTCATGCAGCAGTAGAGCTTCTTGAAGCACTGTCTTATGGTGCATGTGAGACAACCCAACATCTTTACAGAACCCAAGACAAGGAACTCTCATCTCAAGAATTGATGGATACAATAAAAAAGTATGTATCAAACCTTGAGGCTATATTTAAATCTTGTGACTATAAGGCACATGAACTGATACATGATCTTGTAAACCGTGTAAAAGCAAACAATGACCTGAATGAAGATGAAAAAGTCGCATGGTTGGAAAATATTAAAATTATGCGAGCATACTACTACCAGTATATCATCAATAAAAATGCTTATGAAGCTGCTCTAGAGATGCTGGGGAATGAGATATATGATGGAGGTATAAAAGAGGTGAGTGCCCCATTATTTAAAAACTATGGTTCAGTTTTAACTGATTTGGTTGGAGTACTTGAGAGAAGAAAACCAGTCATAGATGCTGAGGTAAGGATAGAACAAACTGCAGATGGTTTAGTGGCTAAGTTGATTATGACCGAGTCTTAAACTAATCGAGTAGTGGTTATAATTAGACATGTCAAACAAAAATAAAAAAAATTCTAAAATAAACCAAAAAATTCGAGCCTATTTCAGTGATGACCCTTTTGATGTAGGGATTGAGCGAGTAGACTCTGAGACTTTGAGTGCACTTTTTAATGCGCTTGGTATTTACGATATTGAGCATAATAAAAAGCTTATGATAAAAACAATTCGGATGATTTGGAGTGAACCTGATAGTGGGTATCGCTTAGATATTTTAAAATTTTTTGAAAATAATGGTGAGACTTATAGGGGTGAAAAAAAAGAGCTTCCCTCATATGATAGAGATGAAAAGATAGAGATGCTTTTAGCACAACTTGATGTAAACCATAAAGAAGCACTAGCACTTTATGAAGCTTTTGCAACTATAAGAAGTAAAAAAATTACTATAGAGAAGATGGAATCAAAACTTCGTCATATTCGTTATGAAGATAAACGTGAAAGCTTAGAGAAAGAATTAGAAGGGAACTTTGACATAGACGAAAGTTTTGAGTTTAATGCCTCCCTCTCTTACTCAGTATATGGACAAACTTTTCATAAAATCCTTACACTAAACACGAAACCTTATGCTTATGAAGTTTTAGATGAATTAGAGCATGAAGCAATTGTTAAAAAAATAGGAGATGAGAAACTAGAAACTGTAAAAAATAAGCAAGAGCAGATAAATAAATTTATATCTTCATTACGAGTACCACATGCTTACCTTACAACTGATGAAATCATTACAGCATTTCGTGCTTCACCTCCTAAGTCAAAACTAGATTTTCCTCTTATCGGGGCAAAAATATTGAAGAAGATCGTTGAGAACAAGATAGACTTTGCAACCATAGAACTTCACGACGAAGAGGTGTTTGTAAAACTTGAGGAGAGTTGTACTCTTCCACACTCACAAACCAAACTCTACTATAACCTAGAACTTCATATAGAGCTTGATGGTTTATTAGAAGTAATATGGAATTCACAGAAGTTTAACTTTGACTCTTTACATATGGAAGAAAAAGAAGAGTATGAGAAAGAATTTTTTGTAGACCTCCAGGACCTTATAAAAGAGTGTGAGAAGTATGCACTTCTTTTAAATCTTAGTGATGAAGATTTACATGCAAAAGTATATGAATTTTTACTTGATTTAATGCCACACTCTTTAAACCTTACTCCAAAGATAAAAAAGAAAGTGACACGTAGATTTGTGCACTCAATCTCAGACCTGCTTATAAAAAAACAACGTCAAGAACTTTTAGCTCGTACCATTCGTGACTTTAAAAACCTTTTTCCAATGGCGAGAGAGATGAGAAGAAAACTTACTCTCCACATAGGGCCCACAAACAGTGGTAAAACATATGCAGCAATGCAACAGCTCCAAGGGGCAGATACGGGTTATTATCTTGCACCCCTTCGATTACTAGCACTTGAGGGGTATGAGGGTTTAAAAGTTAAAGGCATAGAGTCTTCACTTATAACAGGAGAAGAACAGATTCTCGATGATGAGGCTACTCATATAAGTTCGACTATTGAGATGATG
>QNZS01000059.1 GCA_003978465.1 Sulfurimonas sp.
CACTTTCATTAGATAAAGCCTATAAAAAACAATTTTATTAAATCCGTATATCAAAGAAATTAATGATACCTATCCTGATATGAAAGAGTATGTAGAGAGCTGTTTAGAGTAAGTTAGCAAAAGATGACAAGAAGAGGAAAGAATGAAAAGTAAATTAGAGAGGAAAACAAAATGAGAATTATTATTTGTGGTAGCTCTGGTTTTATAGGAAAAGAACTTAGTCGATTTTTTCAAAATAAAGGTTATGAAGTTTTAGCTCTCAAAGTAAGAGAAATAACAAAACTTGAAGAAATAATAGAAAAGGTTGAAGCTTCAGATATTCTTATTAACCTTTCTGGTGTATCAATTTTCTCACGTTGGACTCCCTCTTATAAAAAATCCTTACATAGTTCAAGAATTAATACTACCAAAAAATTAGTTCAGGCTATAAAGCTATGTAAAAATAAACCTAAATTATTTATTTCGACCTCTGCGACAGGCATTTATAAATATGAACAATTTTCAGATGAAAACAGTAGCTATAGTGACAGTTACTTATCCAAGATATGTCAAGATTGGGAAAATGAAGCCTTTATAGCAAATATACCTACAACAATATTTAGGTTTGGTGTAGTAATTGGAAAAAATGGCGGTATGCTAAAAAAAATGTGGTTACCTTTTTTCTTAGGCCTTGGTGGTATCATTGGAAATGGAAAACAATCTATTTCTTGGGTTCATATAGATGATCTTTGTAATGCATATGACTATATTATTGAAAACCATTTTGAAGGTGTTTTTAATCTGTGCTCTCCATTGCCAACAACAAATTTTGAGCTAACTAAAACACTTACTAAACTTATGAAAAGACCAAGCTTTCTTTCTATTCCAGCTGCACTCATTAAACTTGTGTTTCTTGGTGGTGCCAGTTTTATTTTAAAAGGTCAAAAAGTAATCCCAAAACATCTTTTAGAAAAGGGCTTCATCTTTAAATATAAATCTATACAAGATGCCCTGAAAAGTTTTTTCTAAAATACAAAATATACGATTAAAGACTTTCTATATTCTTGCCCTCAGTATTGTGATGAAAATATTATTAATTTTGTCCTTGCTTAATAGATAACTTATACTGTATGATAGAATCAAATATTATATTAAAAGGATTTCTATGACATTTAATTTTGGTGGTAATAATGGTAGGGTAGTATGAATCTTATTAATAGCATATATACAATATTAGAAGAACCAGAAAAGGATAAAGCTTCTTATTGGTTTCATGTGTTTATCTATACATTAATTATTATCAGTATCATTTCCCTAATGCTATCAAGTGTACAGGAATATAATGCAAAATATAAAATAATTTTCACATATATTACTAATATAATTATGCCTATCTTTATAATTGAATATCTTGCCAGATTGTATGCATCTGGAAAACTAGAAAGCTATAAGGGATTATCTGGAAAATTGAGATATATCCTAACCCCATATGCCATTATAGATTTACTCACGCTACTTCCATATCTGCTTGTTGGTTTTGGTATAGATGGTTCATTCATTAGGTCTCTAAGACTGTTCAGAATATTTAGACTTTTTAGAATCAATAAATATAGAAAATTTATAAAACAAATGCAGAATATTATCTCATCTAAAAAAGAAGAATTTACAGTATTACTTTTTTTCACCTTTATAATTGTTATATTACTTTCTTTTGTTATGTTTGAAGTTGAGCATCAAGCACAACCTAATGTATATAGTAATATTTTTCAAACAATATGGTGGGCTGTTGCGACTTTAACAACAGTGGGATATGGAGATATGTATCCAGTTACTGCATTTGGAAAAATAATTACTGCAATTATCTCTATTTTAGGGATTGCATTTATTGCTATACCTGGTGGTATCTTTGCATCTGAATTTATAAATTCATTCTCAAATGAAGAAAAGAAAAATATATGTCCAAAATGCTCTTCTGAAGATTTAATATCACACCCGAAACCAATAGTAAATTTTTCTGATAAAAATAAACAGTTTAATGATCTTGTAGAATGTCAAAAATGTAAATTTAGTTGGTTAACTTAGATATAGGTTTGTTTTCTCCTCGTTTATAATTATTCACTAGAATATTATAATGAGGTCATTCCTATATAACTTAAAATTAACAAGTATGTATAACTAAAATAATTCTGTCGTGTAAGTACTTTATATAAGAGGCCCCTTGTCCCGCATGTCTCCACCATAGAATACCCTTCAAACAATGAATATATAACCTATTTAACAGAATTATAGATTAGCAGCATGATAAGAACTTCTAACTAAGGGGCCTGAAGCAACTGCTTTAAACCCCATATTTAGAGCCTCTCTTTTGAGTTCATCAAATAAATCTTGAGAACAATACCTTTTTACTTCGGTATGTTTAGCACTAGGCTGTAAATATTGGCCTAAAGTTAATTCACTGACTCCTACATTTAAAAGATCCCTCATCGTTTCAATAATCTCTTTATCTCTCTCTCCAAGCCCTAACATGATAGAAGATTTAACAATACTTTTAGAATGTTTCGAATAATATTCTAAGGTATCAAGGCTTCTATCATAAGAACTTTGAGGACGAACTTCTTTAGAAAGTCGCCTTACTGTTTCTTCATTATGTGCAAGCTTTTTAACCCCTGTGGAGATAATTATATCAAGAGAAGCGGTATCTACTTTAAAGTCAGGTGTTAAAAGCTCGATCTCTATCTTTGGACACTCTTCTTTAATCATTGAAACACAGGCTTTAAAGTGCTCTGCTCCATAATCTTTTAAGTCATCCCTATCTACTGAAGTAAGCACAACATATTTTAGGCCAAGTTCATTAATTGCCCTTGTTAAACGAGCAGGTTCACCTTTATCAACCTTCTGCCCCTTGCCTGTTTGTACTGCGCAGAAATGGCAAGCCCTTGTGCAAATCTCTCCCAATATCATAAAAGTGGCTGTTTTATGGAAATAACATTCTGCCCTATTGGGACAAGCTGCTTCTTCACACACTGTAGTCAGTCTGTTATTTTTTAAAATACTTTGAGTCTTAGATATCAAAAATGGATCAGGTGCTTTGACACGAGGTTTATAAGGATTCATCAAAAATCTCACAAATAAGTTCTATAACTTTTTCATTTACCTCAGCACACGAAAGCTCGACTGCTTCATTTACCAAGGAAGAAGTACATATATCTTTTAGATTACAAGGATGTATTAGATTATGAAAGCTTAAGTCTGGACATACATTTAAGGCTATACCGTGAAGTGATACTCCCTTCTTGTATCTAAACCCAAGAGATAATAGCTTTGCACCTTTGAGATAAAATCCTGGTTGATCTTTATCATAATATACTAAGGGCAAGTAGGTTTGAAAAAATCTTGTAAAAACAAAAATTACTTTAGAGAAGAAACGAGCCGGAAAAGCCGCTTGGAAACAAAAATAATATATATTTTGTCCAGGAGAATGCGAAGTGATAGAACCACCTCTATCGGTTTTGAATGTCTTCACCTCAAAGCTTTTATCTTCATCTTGACCTAGGGTATAAATTTCTTCATGTTGACAAAGTATTAAATGGTTTTGTCCGTCTTGTAGGGCCTGTGCATGTACCTTCTGCATTTTTCTATATGCTATCTTATATTCAACTACACCCCAATCATGTAATATCATAAACGAAAATACACTCTTTCTAAGGCTTCCGCAAAACTAGGGTGAGCCATAATAGTCTTAGAAGCCAAACTTGTGTCCATTTCTCCTGCAAGGGCCATGGCAATAGGAGCAATCAGTTCCTCTGCATCAGGTGCTAAAACTTCAGCACCCACAATAAATTTATCGTTATCTGCATAAACTATCATTACCCCCTCGTTCGCCTCATGAAAGTTTGAAGCAGAAAAGGCATTTAATTTTACTATCCCTACACTGAGACCTTCAGTATCCTGAGGTGTTCTCCCTACAGAAGCTACAGACATAGGAAGAGTATGGACAAACTGCACTACCCTACTTAAGTCCAAGGCAGGAACATTGTTAGCTAAAATTCTTTGTGTTACATTAATCACTTCAGCTTTAGCTGCATGGGCTAATTGTAATTTTGCATTACAATCACCTACTGCATAATGATATTTTAAACTACTTTCAAAATATTCATCTGTTTGTATACCTTCAGCTACTTTTATACCCTCTGTTTGTATCACACTAAGATTCGCTTTTCGACCTGTACATACTAAGAGCATGGAAGTATGAATATCTTCTTTGTTTTCTAAGCTGATGACAACCTTGTTTGAGTGTGTGATAGCCTTTGTAATATTATGCTCTTCTAAAAAGTTTATACCCATATATTCAAGCTGTCCAAGCATTGCCTTTTGAATCAGATGATGGGCCTTCTTTTGTATACCTTTACTGATAGAAAGCAAACTCACCTTTACCCCATTTGAAGCAAAAAAAGAAGCCATTTCTAGGCCAATAGCACCCGCCCCATAAATACATATCTCTTGAGGAAGTTCTTGTAAATTTAACACTTCATCACTTGTAATTATTTGGTGAGCATCATAGACTATACCTTCAGGTATATAAGGAGAAGAACCTGTGCCAATAACAATATGTTTAGCTTTATAAACCTTATCATTCACCCTTACCTGATGTGCTTCTTTAATAATGCCTTCGCCTTCTATAAGTTCTATATCTTTACATTGGGCCCTTACTGACTTTGCCGCACTAGAAATCAACTTGTCTTTTTTTTCAACAAGAGTTTTTATATTTAATTTAAGGCTTCCCTCAAAGATATTATTTTGACTTTGATGTGCTATTTTTGCATAATGTAAAAGCATTTTAGAGGGGATACAGCCTTTATGTAAACATACACCACCCAGCTGTTTTAAGTCTTTTTCTACTAAGGCTACTTTTAAACCTTTTTTTGCTGCCATTATGGCACCTGCATAATTCAGACCTCCCCCAATATAAATGATGTCATACATTTTTCACTTCCTCTTTGAAAAATTCTTCTTCTAAGCATACCTCTTTTACCCTTTGCGTAAACAAAGCAGCTTCATACCCATTAATCAGTCTATGATCTAAACTTAGTGTTAAAGAAACACGACCTGCTTCACTTGCTCCAATAGCCGCAATAGAACTATCATCTTGGTTTATCATAGCATCAAACCTATGTATACCCGTAAAGCCAAGATTTGAGAGTCCAAAATTCGAGCCTTTCATCTCCTCTAAATTCAATGTTGACATTTCTACCTTCGTTTTATACTCACCCAACATATCTTGAATAGTTTTAATACTTAAATGATTGACATCTTTTAAAACAGGCATATAAAGCTTTCTATTTACTTGCATAGCTATGGCTATATGTGCATTCACTGAGGTATAAATAAAATCACCCTTTATACTTGAACGAAAACCTTCAAAGTCCATCATACATTTAGCAAAAATTTTCACAAACCAAGCCGTCACCCCATAAGCAGAATATTTCTCAAAATACTTAGCATCAATATAGTCATATATATGATAAACTGCCCGTAGTGCTGACTTATCTAAATTTTCAATAAGTGCCTTTTGAAAAGATGAAATCTTTTGTTTTCGAGAGATGTTTTTATCTTTGATATATTCTAGGACAGCATAAGAGTCTTGTTTTGTATGCACTTGAAAGTCACTTATATCTAAACTATATTCTTCTATTAAAGAAAGAGCCTTTAGTGTAAAAAATCTTTTTTTATGATATAAAACTATATCTTTTACATGCGAGGGCACAGGCAATTTATCTATATCTTGCAAGGCTTGTATATTCATTTTTAAAGATCCAGCAAGAAGCCTTGCCTTAGGTGAGGCTATAGCCCTAACTAAAGAGTATTCCTCTTTAGTTCGCTTTTCTTCACACTCTTCTTCTACTTCATGTTTTTCTAGATGAGTACTCTCTTCTTTGTCTAATGTAATATCCACGATAACTGTACCAACAGGAGCAGACTCACCTTCTTTTATATACAAAGCCTTAACTACTCCATTTTTAAAACATTGTAGCTCCATTATTGCCTTATCTGATTCAACCTCAGCAATAACATCCCCAATACTAACCTTATCATTTACAGATACCATCCATTTAATAAGCTTTCCCTCATCCATTGAATCTGATAGTTGAGGCATAAATATCTCATAGACCATTTATTCTACCCCAGTTTATAATGTCTTTTTTAATACTCTTTGGTGTAGGAATAGAAGCAAGTTCTAACTTTCTGTTATAGGCGATAGGTACATTTTTTCCACAAAGCCTAAGCGGAGCCGCATCAAGAAAATAAAACAGTTCTTCAACTGCCCATGATATAATTTGTGCTCCGTAAGAACCCATTTTATGTCCCTCTTCTATCATTATTAGCCGTCCTGTTTTTTTAATAGAAGCCTCAAGGGTTTTAAAGTCTACAGGGTTTAAAGAGCATAAATCTATTAATTCACAAGAACAATTTAATTCTTTTTCTATCTCATCTAAAGCGGAAGCTGTATCATCTAGCATCTTCAAATAAGAAATAATAGTAATATCCTCACCCTCTTTTATAATACGTGCCTTAAAAGGGTCAAGATCTGATTTCATATCAATCTCTTCTTTTTTATTATATAAAAGTTCATGTTCTATAAAAATAACGGGGTCATCCATCTTTATAGATTTTTTCAAGGCATGATAAGCATAATTTGGACTATTCACTGCAAAAACAAATAGGCCAGGAACAGACGATAGCATATTTTCATAATTTTCAGAATGCTGTGCACCTAATTGTTTACTTACTCCTTGAGGCATTCTTAGCACCATAGGTAATCTTATCTTACCTGCACTCATAAAAGGAAGTTTAGCCATATGATTAACAATTTGGTCAAAGGCTAAAAGTGAAAAATTCGCTGTCATCAGTTCAACAACAGGACGCAACCCACCTATTGCCATCCCAATAGCATTACCTACTATACTTAGTTCGGCGATAGGGGTATCTATCACACGAGCTTTCCCATACTTGTCAAGAAGACCTTCCGTCACTCTAAAGGTACCACCAACATTAGCTATATCTTCACCCAGTAAGACAATATTTGTATCCTCAGACATTGTTTCATCTAAAGCAAGATTAATAGCTTCTCTATAAAGCATGTTTAAGTCCCTCATCGGTAAAGATATATTTATTTAACTCAGCCAGAGAAGGCTCAGGACTTTCATGTGCAAAGTTCACTGCCTCGGTAATATCTCGTATAACCTGTGCTTCTATTTTCTCAACAAATACTTTATCAAGAAGAGGCTTTAATTTCAGTAAAGGGTCAAGTTCCTTACATTTTTTCATCTCTTCACTAGATCTGTATTTATTAGCATCACTGATAGAATGTCCTTCGAACCTACATGTCATCGCCTCAACAAAAATAGGCCCTTTACCTTCTTTTATATATTCACCTGCTTTTTTTATTGCTTTATATACGGCTAATACATCCATACCATCAACTTCTACCGTTGGCATATAGGCTTCAACCTTTTTAGCTTGCTTAGAAAAGGCAGAAACCGTTTCAATCTTTGTACCTATGGCATATTTATTATTTTCACATAAAAATACAAGGGGAAGTTTTTGAGATGTGGCTATATTAATAGATTCAAAGAAACCACCACAATTTGTTGCCCCATCACCAAAGACTACCAGGCAACCCGTTTTTTTATTCTGATACTTCCTAGCATAAGCACAACCTACAGCATTTGGTATATGGCCACCCACAATAGCATCACCCCCATAAAAGCCAATTTTAGGACTGAACATATGCATAGACCCACCTCTACCCTTACTCACCCCATCAACTTTACCAAAAAGCTCTGCCATAATAGCATTAGCACTCATCCCTCTTGAAAGTGCCATTACATGTTCTCGATACGTTGTAAACACATCACCTTCGAATGCTTTCATCGCTCCTACGCTCAAGGCTTCTTGTCCTATATCCAAGTGTAAAAAACCTGAGATATTGCCTTGGAAGTAGTTTTCTTTTGCAGCGTACTCAAAATGTCTTCCTAATAACATTGAATAGTATAAGTCTTCCATCAGAGCCGTATCCATAAAGTATCCTTCTATATATTTTGAATATTAGGTGATTTTTTTAATATTTGTATTAATAAGTCACTTAAAGAATTAGTATATACTAACTAATCTATTCTTCATATCTCTATCATTCACAAAAATCTTACATATATTTATCATTATCTTTTTCAAATTTTGCTACAATTGCATTTTAAAAAAAGGATGAGTACTGAAACTTTATAATAGTATCACAAGAGAAAACTTAAGAGAATTTATGACTCTTTTTTATTCAAAAGCCTTAGAAGACAAACTACTGGGTCCTTTTTTTATACATGAACTTGGTGATGATATGCAAAGTGAAGAGTGGGTTGATCATATTGATCTTTTAGCCGACTTTTGGTTATCAGAGCTTAATGGCGAGAATACTTATATTGGTAACTATATTGGTGCGCATATTAAAGTGTCTCATATCACACAAGAAAGTTTTGTTATTTGGTTAAAGCTTTTTTCACAAGCAGTAAATAAAGTCTATACTCAAGATATAGCAGAACAGTTTAAAGATAGAGGCATACTTTTAGCTAAAGAATTTCAGCAAGTACTCAAAATAAAAGGAAAAGAATGGATACAAACCAAAAGAAAGACTTACTCTTCGTAGAAGATCCTAAGTCATCATTTAATGCAAGTGCAACAGTACTTGAGGAGTTTTTTAACAAGGTAGATAAAGTTAGCTACTATGATGAAGCACTTCACTTGCTAGATACTAATACATATGACATCGTTTTATATGACATGAGCATGCACCCTGAAAAAATAAGATTTATCAAACAAATACAAGAAAAAAAATCTAGGCAACCCATATTTACTTTGCTAGAAGATACGGCAGAAAACCTTGCTTTTGGGCTAAGTCAATTAGGTGTGAATGTAGTTGTGATTCATCCTAGTCAATTTGATGAAGCATTAGAAAATATTGCAACATTTAATCCTCAAACTGGTGATACTAATTAAGAAGTGGTGCTCGGTACTGGATTTGAACCAGTGACCACCTCCATGTCATGGAGGCACTCTACCGCTGAGTTAACCGAGCTTTTTGAAAGAGTGTAATTTTATCAAACTATTCTTAAACTAATTTTGTTTTTTAAACTTTTTTTTAAACTTCGGTATATTGTATTAAATTTCAAAAAATCTTCACTATTTACTTTTAATTTATGTTTATTCGTAGTATAATTTCCAATCTATAATATATCTACAGAATGTAGGACAAGGTTAATTATGAACGTATCAGAATTAGAAGCTTTAGGACTTAAGAATGTTGGGAATATCCACCACAATCTTAGTTATGATGAACTCATTAAACATGAGTTAGATAATGGTGAAGTAACACTTACAAAAAAAGGTGCAACAGCTGTTGACACGGGTGTATTTACAGGACGTTCTCCTAAAGATAAGTACTTTGTTGACCGTGATCCATCAAACAAGTATATCGCTTGGGGTGATGTCAACAAAAAAGTTTCTGCTGAAATCTTTGACGAACTTCTTATAGTTGCTCAAGAGCAACTTTCAAACAAAGACCTTTATATCACTGATGTTTTTTGTGGATCAAGTATCGCTTCAAAAAAATCTGTTCGTTTTGTAACAGAGATAGCTTGGCAATCACACTTTGTTAAAAATATGTTTATCCGTCCAACTGCACCAGAACTTGAAGTATTTAAGTCTGATTTTGTTGTTATGAATGCTTGTAAAGCTGTCAATGACAAATGGAAAGAGCATGGCTTAAACTCTGAAGTATTTGTACTTTTTGACGTTGAGAGAAACATGGCTATTATCGGGGGAACATGGTACGGTGGAGAACTTAAAAAAGGTATCTTCTCTATGATGAACTACTGGTTACCACTAGAGGGTAAACTAGCAATGCACTGTTCAGCAAATGTTGGGAAAGATGGAGATACTGCACTTTTCTTTGGACTAAGCGGAACTGGTAAAACTACGCTTAGTACTGATCCACACCGTGCTTTAATCGGTGATGATGAACATGGCTGGGATAACCATGGTGTATTTAACTTCGAGGGTGGATGTTATGCTAAAGTCATCAATCTTGATGGTAAAAGCGAACCAGAAATCTACAATGCTATTCGTAAAAATGCACTTTTAGAAAATGTTGTTATGTATGGTGAAGGTGAAGTTGACTACGAAGATAGTAGTAAAACAGAAAACACTCGTGTTTCTTACCCAATCGAACATATTGAAAACCATAAACATGACCTTATGGCAGGGCACCCTGAAAATATCATTTTCTTAACAGCTGATGCATTTGGTGTTTTACCTCCAGTGTCAAAACTTACAAAAGAGCAAGCAATGTACTACTTTTTAAGTGGTTATACTGCTAAAGTTGCTGGTACTGAGCGTGGTATAACTGAACCAGTTGCTACTTTCTCTGCTTGTTTTGGAGAGGCTTTTTTACCACTTCACCCAACAGTATATGCAGACTTACTTGGTAAAAAGATAGATGATCATAATGTAAATGTTTATCTAGTAAACACTGGTTGGACTGGTGGAGCTTATGGAGTTGGAAAACGTATGAGTATTAAAAATACACGTGCTTGTATCAATGCTATTTTAGATGGTACTATTAACAAGTCTGAATTTGATACAACTAAAACATTTAGACTTCAAGTACCAACAACATTAGGTGATATCAAACCAGAGATACTTAATCCTAGAAATGCTTGGGAAGATAAAGAACTATTTGATAAAACTCGTGATAATTTAGCTGAGATGTTTATAGCTAACTATAAAAAGTATCAAGTTGGAGATCATCCAGATTTCGCACCATACGGACCAATCATAGGTTCTTAAGGTTCATCTGTAAAAGATTAACACGGCCAGGCTATTAGCCTAGCCTTAGTTAGAGTTTTATACTATCTATAGTAAATCTAAGCTTTTATAATATTACTTACTTCACTTTTTTCTTTGTTGCTTTTTCTAAATACAACCATAAACTTCCCGCAAATACAACAAGTATAACTATAGCTATCCAAGGTCTCTCACTCACAACCCCCGCCACTTTTACAAGAGCCTCTCCTGAGTAAAAACTACCAAAACCAACTACAAATGTCCAAATAGCAGAACTGCCTATATTAAACATCACAAACTTTTTAAAGTCATACTTTGTCAGTCCAATAGCTATAGGAATCAATGTTTTGATACCATAAACAAACTTTTGAATTAAGATAATCCATGAACCATACTTTTTCATAAGGATATGCGAGAGGGCTAACTTCCTTCTATGTTTTTTAATCCCTTCCATCATCATAGATTTTTGATAACGTGCAAGGTATACAAGAAGCACATCGCCTAATGCATTTGCAACGAATGCCACACTCATAGAAGTTGCTAAGTCCATCTTTCCTAAGTATGCGAGTACACCCGCTCCAAGGAGTGCTACAAAACCACCACCCAAAGAGTAGAGAAAAAGTCCTATATATCCATATGTTTCTAAGTTGCTAAATGTATCTTCCATAATTTTCCTAAAGTTGTTTTATTTTTTGTATCTCATCTCGAAGTCTTGCTGCCTCTTCAAAATTTAACTCTTTTGCTGCTTGTTTCATTCTAAGCATCAACTCTTTTGTTATCGCTTTTTTCTCTACTGCTGGCATCTTATCTTTTTTGTTATGTTTCGAATACAAGTCACCGTGGTCATCAACTTTTAAGTTTTCATCAAGAGCCCTTATGGTTGTAGTTGGAGTTATCCCATGCTTTTTATTATGAGCATCTTGAATTTCGCGTCTCGCACTTGTTTTGTCTATTGCTTTTTTCATAGACTTTGTGATCTTGTTTGCATAAAGTATAACACGACCCTTAGAGTTTCTAGCCGCTCTACCTATAGTCTGAACAAGTGCTGTTTCACTTCGTAAAAATCCCTCTTTATCTGCATCTAAAATCGCAACTAAACTTACCTCTGGTAGGTCTAGCCCTTCACGAAGTAAGTTAATCCCTATGAGTACATCAAACTCACCTAAACGCAGAGCACGGATTATTTGATTTCGCTCAATAGTATCAATATCAGAGTGCATATACTGTACTTTAATACCTAAATCTGCGAGATACTTAGTCAAAGCTTCTGCCATCTTCTTTGTAAGTACTGTGATGAGAACTCGCTCATCATTTACAGTAACCTTTTTTATCTCATCGTGGATATCTTCTACTTGATTGTCAGATGTTTTTATCTCTATGACAGGGTCAAGTAAACCTGTTGGACGGATAATCTGATGAGCTGTCACAGCTGACATATCTAACTCATACTCAGCAGGTGTCGCTGATACAAAAAGATACTTTGGAGCCTTCACTATATACTCATCTGCTTTAAGAGGTCTATTATCTAGTGCTGATGGAAGACGAAATCCATAATCAACTAGTACATCTTTTCTAGCCTTATCCCCTGCATACATACCTCTGTACTGAGGAAGTGAAACATGAGACTCATCAACTATAACTAAGTACTCTTTGTTATTTTGAGCAAAATAATCAAGTAGAGTAAAAGGAGCCTCACCTGGTTTTTTGTCTGTAAGTAAACGCGAGTAGTTTTCTACACCCTTACACATTCCTGTAGTTTGGAGCATCTCTAAGTCAAATTCTACACGCTGTTTCAGCCTTTGGTGTTCTAGAAGTTTTCCCTCTTTAGTAAAGTATGCAAGTCTATCATCGAGTTCTTCTTCTATACGTTTAATTGCACGAGACATTTTCTCTTGACCAACACTAAACTGCGAACATGCATAAATTGTGATATCTTTATGCTCTTCAAGGCGTTTATTGTCAATCACTTCAAAAGTATAAATCGCTTCTATCTCATCCCCAAAAAACTCAATACGAATAGCTTCTTGCTCAAAGTACGGAGGATAAATATCTAAACTCTCACCGTTCACACGAATATGCCCAGAGTCAAAATAACTATCATTTCTTGAATAGCCCATATCAACTAAACGAAGCAGTAGTTTTTTCTGGTTGATTTCATCACCAACTGTCAAGACCTGAACCATATTGAGGTACTCTTCTGGATCACCTAGACCATAGTTCGCTGATACAGAAGCGATAACTATTACATCATCATAAGAGAGAAGATTTGCTGTAGAAGAGAGACGCATACGTTCTAGCTCATCATTAATAGCAGAGTCTTTTTCTATAAACAGGTCTTGCCTAGGGATATAAGCCTCAGGCTGGTAATAATCATAGTAAGAAACAAAATATTCAACATGATTATTAGGGAAAAACTGACGAAACTCACTATACAACTGAGCTGCTAAAGTTTTGTTATGAGTCATTATGATAGTAGGCATTTTTACATTCTCAATGATGCGTGCCATTGTATGTGTTTTACCACTACCTGTTACACCTTCAAGAGTCTGATAACGATTTCCATCAAGTATACTTTTTGTAAGAACTTTAATAGCTTCGGGTTGATCACCTGCTGGTTGGTAAGGAGAGGTTACTTTAAATTCTGGTTTCTTGTTCATTGGTGAAATTATAGCTAAATTGCTGTTTTAGTTGATTCATAGAGAATATTTAATATATAATACTTAAAATATTACTCATGCCTGAGTTAACATTAAAAAGGAAAAATAAATGGCTATAGATAATTCACTATATGACTCACTAGAAAATACCTATAAAACAATGAAAGATTATTTTAATAAGATTCAACTTGGACGAGAGCACTCAGTTATGATTGTAAAACATGAGGAGCTTGCTGAGTTATTAGAGAACTTAGATATTGAAGCGATTGAAGAACAATGGACTGATATAAATGAACTACATAAAGAACTTGATAATATCAAAGAAGATGCTAAACAAGTAATCGAAGATCTAAATGCAGACACTAACTCTGTAGACACGGCAGATAAGGTTGTTATTGGACTTGATAAAATATTCTCAAAAATTACTAAGGTAATTGTATAAATAAAATGCTATTTATAACACTCGCTGATCTAAGATAAAATCTACTATGACATGTATAAAAATCTGTATCTTTTGATTGGCATCTACACTCAAAGTTGCGAGTTCTTTGTAGGTAGCTATACGCTCTGCATATAAAGATCGAGCCCGTTTTTCATCTTGGAGTAAGGGTCTCTTAGCATGTTCTTTTTGTGACAAGCGATTAAGTATAACATCAAAGTCCGCATCTATATAAACTATAAGGGAGTTTTCTGGTATTGTGCTATGTATTGGAAGCCCACCACCTGTAGCAATAATCTGTCCCTTTTTTTGAGTAATTTCAATTATACATTTTTGCTCTAATACACGGAAATACTCTTCTCCTCGGTCTTTAAATATATCATTGATACTTGCATTTAACTTCGACTCAATAACACTATCAACATCAACAAAATCTTTATGTAAATACCTTGCAAGAGTTTTACCCACACTTGTTTTACCACTCCCCATAAAGCCTATCAATACTATGTTATCGTATACCAATTTCTACCTCTTTTTACTATTTTAAAGATTAATTTTTTATTAGCATGACTATACAATAATACTCTTTATATGATATAAGTTATCCCTGTGCTATACTCTTTTTAAATACAAAGGATAAGTATGGCATATACAGATTTAACAACAAAAAACTTTAGCGAAACACTTGATGATAAAAATATAGTAATAATTGATTTTTGGGCAGAGTGGTGTGGTCCATGTAAGCAGTTTGCACCCATCTTTGAAAAAGTAGCTGAGAAAAATCCAGATATTACGTTTGGTAAGGTAAATACTGAAGAGCAAAAAGCAATAGCATCACAGTATGATGTTTTTTCAATTCCAACACTTGTAGT
>QNZS01000004.1 GCA_003978465.1 Sulfurimonas sp.
TTAGAGCAAAACGAGTCTGTACATATTAAATTAGCACACAAACAGGTACAGCTCATTCACAGAAATGAGTTTAACTACTTTGATGTATTAAAAGAGAAATTAGGTTGGGGTGAATAGATAAAAGATTTACTTTTTAATGTTACTATTTACACAGAAATTATAAAAAGGGTTAGTAAAAAATGAATAAAGAATTATTGTTAAATAGAATTCAAACTCCGGATGGTACTTTTATATGTTCGAGAAGTATTAACGACTTAGAAGAATATACTGACAAAAATGGACAGCACTATGGTGTTGAGGGTGGTTTGGCATATCAAAAAGTTCTATATGATAAGAATGATTATGTAGATGCATCTATATATACTACTGATGATTTTAATACAATTAGAGAGAATATTGTTTGGGAAACTTATGGAATTGATGGCGATGATGAGTTAAAATATGTCAAAATTAAAGATCTTGAACTTGATCATATTGAAAATATTCTTATACTTCCTTTCTTATCTAAGACTATTGAAGAGATTCTTTTATCAGAAATAAAATTTAGAAAATAGAGTTGATCTAGTAAAATAACTTCTCTTCTTTTAATATATTTTGTTTTAAACTCATTAGTATATAATTTCATTAATAAAATACTTAGGACAAAATATGCGAATTATTCTTTTAGGAGCTCCTGGTGCTGGAAAAGGTACACAGGCTCAATTTCTTACAAAAAAATACAACATTCCTCAAATTTCTACAGGTGATATGCTTAGAGCTGCTATAAAAGCAGGAACTGATATGGGTAAAATGGCAAAAGCAGCTATGGATTCTGGACAACTTGTAACTGATGAGATTATCATAGGTCTTGTAAAAGATAGAATTGCTGAAGATGATTGTAAAAATGGTTATCTTTTAGATGGTTTCCCACGTACTCTTCCACAAGCTGATGCTGTTACAAGTGCTGGTATCGCTATCGATGCAGTTATAGAGATAGCTGTAGATGATTCTGTTATCGTAAAACGTATGAGTGGGCGTCGAGCTCACCTAGCATCTGGTCGAACATATCATTTAGAATATAATCCACCAAAAGTAGCAGGTAAAGATGATGAGACTGGGGAAGAGTTAGTACAGCGTCCAGATGATAAAGAAAATGTTGTTCTTGATCGCTTAAAAGTGTACCACGAACTTACAGAACCACTTGTTTCTTACTATAAAAATCAAGCAAAAGGAGTGAGTACATTAACTTATATTACAGTTGATGGAACCGCTGACATTTCTGATGTTGAGATAGCTATCACTTCAAAGTTAGGATAAGGCAAAAATTATGAGCAATAAAACACTTGATATTAATGATACTCTTTTAGACTATATAATTAAAACAGGTGTTAATGAGTCTGATCTTAAAAAAAGACTCAGAGATGAAACTAAAACACTAGAAATGGGTAAAATGCAAATTGCTCCTGAACAAGGTGCTTTTATGGGTTTTATTGCAAACTTAATTGGGGCAAAAACTTATCTTGAGATAGGTGTTTTTACAGGTTATAGTATGCTTAGTGTTGTAGGGGCTATGGGTAAAGACTCTTTGGCTGTTGGCTGTGACCTCTCAAAAGAGTGGACAGACATAGCAAAGCGCTATTGGCTTGAAGCGGGTATAGAAAATCAAATAAATCTATATATAGATAAGGCAGAAAATAGTCTTGTTAAATTAAATGAGAGTAGTTTTGATCTTGCATTTATTGATGCAGATAAATCTAACTATGACTTATACTATGAAGAGTGCCTACGTTTACTCAAACCAAATGCACTTTTAATGATAGATAATATTTTTTGGGGAGGAACAGTAGCAAATGCAGACATTATTGATGCAGATACTACTGCTATTCGTGCTCTAAATGAAAAAATCATGCAAGATAAACGTGTACAAGCTTCAATGCTCACTATTGGTGATGGCTTGATGCTTGTACGAAAGCTCTAGGCCTTCTTAAACATATACTGATCAATTAGCACAGAAAATGGTATCTGAATGATGTATGCAAACATTATCGGTACCAGCATTGCTACCCCAAATGTTCCTGTAGAAAATGTCGATATAACAAGTGCTAGCGTAATATAGCGAGTGATCGAGTGCCAAAATACAGCTCTCTCTTGAGGAGACTCTAAGTTGTATACCAATCTAGCTAAAGCAAAAGCTGCAGCATAAAAAGTAATTACAGAAACTATAGAGATATAAATAAGCTCTGGTTCAAAATCATAGAGTTCAAAAAGAGACTGAGAACTTTGTAACCCAAACAGATAAAACACAATCAAAAATATACTTATATTACTAATAAATCCTTGTTTTGCACTAATGAACTCTTTGAGTGGTCTGATAAAAATGACAACACGACTTACTATAAAGGGTATAACTATAAGAAGATAGATAACTTCTTTGGCAAAGTTACTAATGTTTATCTCATCGATATAAGACTCACCGAAGTATTCGGATGTGTATATTCCAAAAGTGTGTAACATAAGTAAAGATAAGGTAATAAATACGATGTTTATAAAAAGTAAAATAAAACCTATTGAAGTGTCAGAGTCAGAGTTTTTTATCCTGTGCATAACCATACCACCACCACTTAAAACTGAGAGTAAGAAAAGTCCAGCTGCAATGCCAAAACTATCTGTAAGTAGTCCAATACCAAGAGCGATAAGAGGAAGAGCAATATAGTTAATTACCATTGCTTTCAGCATAAGTGTTTTATACTCAAATATTAGTTTTATATCTGAGAGTTGCACATTAAATAGAGTTGGCATTATAAGTGTTATACCTGCAAAAAGACAGATTTTTTGAGAGAAGATAAAACCGTAATAGTATTGGCCATAGGTAAGACCTAAAATTGCGGCTATGATTATAGATATAAGTTTCATGTAGAGCCTTTATAATATAGGATTTAATTATACAACATATACATAAAGCTAAGCTACGGTCTGTAGACTCTTACATTCTCACACTTGAGTTCATCTCGTAAGTACTGAGCATGCAGTTGACTCATAATACCTTTCTCACAATAGAGTAGGTACTCTTGATCAGTTGGTAAGTCTTTAAACTCTCGTTTAAGTTTATGAAAAGGAATCTTTAGTATTTTTGAGTTAGTCTCAATACACTCATCTTCTTCGCGAATATCTATCACAGTAAAATTACCTGTACTTAAATCACTTACAACTTCTACAGCTGCTAAATTGTTGATATCATCAATGATTTCATGGACATAAATGTGTTGTGCATCTTCAACTGCTTTACTCAGTACATCGTAGTCAAACTTGAGTGCCACTTTCTCCATGCGTTTAAAAGAACCATGAGTAATAGGGTTTTGCGAGATTACACCACAGTACTCAGGCATAGCTTCAGCAAAATGACGAGTACCTATGTCGTCTGCGATAGACATGATTTCTGGTTTATTCATTGTTGAAAGTGGACGCAAGATAAGTTTCGAGCTTACTTCATCAATAATAGCGAGATTACGAAGTGTTTGACTGCTCACTTGTGCAACACTCTCACCTGTAAGTAGAGCATCTATCTCCATCTCATTTGCTATTTTTTCACTTGCCATTAGCATTAGGCGCTTGAGTGTTACACCCATATAAGTAGGAGGAGTAGAGCGAAATATCTCTGTGAGTACATCATCAAAAGGTACAGATATAAACTTTACCTTATGTGAAGAACCAAACTTGTTCCAAAGGTAGAGTGCTACTTGTTTTACACCGATTTCATGAGCATTTCCACCAAGGTTAAAAAAGACGAAGTGTGTTTTTATACCGCGTTTCATAGTAAGGTAAGAGGCTACAGTTGAGTCAAAACCACCTGACATAAGAGAGAGAATATCACCCTGTGTACCTATAGGAAAACCACTGAGGCCCTTATACTTTTTTGTAATCATATTGAGCTGACCCTCAACAAGTTCCATTCGTACCGTAACATCAGGATTTTTCATTTGTACTTTTGTAGCATTTGAGTGTGCTAGGAGATAACCACCAACAGTTCGCTCTAAGTCTATAGAGCTAAAGTCATGTTTTCCTGTGCGTTTAGCTCTTACAACAAAAGTTTTACCATCAAGAGAGTCGATAACAAGTTCACCTACTTTGACTTTTATCTTATCTAGTGTGTCCATATCATCAAACTGTAAAACTTCAAGTATCTGCTCTATGCCTGATGTGTCAAGAAGACGTTGGCGAACCTCAGGTAAAACTTGAGTGGGGGAGAGTATTTCTATTTTGTCTGAAAACTTTCTTACTTCTACGTTTGAGCTTATTTTTTGCAGTATTGATAGCAGATTAGTATATAGTTGCCCAACCATCTGACGCTTAGCTGATGAGCCTTTTATCATTATCTCTGGAAAAAGTTTTAGTATAAATTTTTGTTTCTTATTTTGTGCAGTATTCACTGGTATGACCTTCTAACTTATTTATTTTAATTTGTTTATAATTTACTTGAATTTTTTTCATACAACTATTTATATAATTATAACATTTTAAGTAAATATATTTACATTAAATCTTGTGACCTTACTCGATTATAGTAAAATGCACACAATAAGTCATTAACTTAATAGAAATGGCAAAGAGTATAATATATCAAGGAAATTATTATGATGGAAGAAGTTTTACGACGTATAAAAGTTACTAAAGTACAAAAGCTTCACTACCTAGACCTCAAAGGTTTAGAGCTCCAAGAGATACCAAAAGAGTTACTAGAAGTTTCATGGATTGGTGCACTATCACTCTCGGAGAACAATATTAGTGATATAAGCCTCTTGTCAGAGATGACTAATCTTCATAAATTAGCACTTACTGGCAATAAGATAGAAGACATCTCAGTGCTAGAGGGTTTAGCAAAATTACGATTTATATTTTTATCTAAAAATCTTATAACTGACATCAGTAGTCTAAAAAGTCAAGAGAGATTAAAAAAACTAGTTATACACAGCAACAAGCTCGCTTTCCTTCCAGACCTTAGTCACTTTCCTCTTATGGTTTATTTAGATGTTTGTGATAACCCTTTAGAGTGTTTGAACTTCGAAGATATGCAAAAAATGTTACCTTTATTAAAAATATACAAATGCTAAAGAAAGACTACATTCTTCTGCTTAAGTAGACGACTTGAAATGTCATTTTATGCTAAAACACAAGAAAAATTTAGTATGATACGAAAATTATAAAGCCATAAAAGAGTATAAATATGACAGAAACAGAAGCAGCAGTAAAAGCACTAGTTCAAAAGCATGAAAAAACACCAGTTAAAAAGCAAGAGTATGTAGTTAGAGACTATGACGAGATAGAGCGTGCGGCTGAGGAGATAAAGGCTCAGGAGAACATCGAGTTTGTAAAAACTTTAAAAGAAGAACTCTCTAAAGAGCTCTTTGGTCAAGAACAAGCTATAAACACTGTTGTCAGTAGTATGAAAGCGGGTATGAGTGAGAAAAAGAATGCTCCTAGGGAGACATATCTTTTTCTTGGTTCTCCTGCTACTGGAAAGACTTATCTTGCTGAACTGATGTCAAAAAACCTCAAAAGTTATAAACTCATGGAGTTTGATATGACTCAGTATCACCAACAAAATGGTGGTGAGTTGTATGGTTATCCTGCTGGTTGGAAAGGTTATGGTGTTGGTCAGTTAACTGGTTTTGTTCATAGAAATCCTAAGGCTATCATCGTGCTTGATTCGTTTGAAAAATGTGACTCTAACATCCAAAGTAATCTTCTTTCTATCTTTGAGGGTGGAAAGATGCGTGATGGTTGTGGTTGGGATAAAATCACAGATGATGCATGTAGTGAAAACCTAGACATTATCTACTCTGATGAAAATGCTAACTACATAGTTGATTTTACAGAGGCTATTTTTATCATTACAACAAGTTTAGGTAAAGAGCTTTATCTTGATAGTCGCTTTAAAGACCTTGTTCAAAATGACTATATTCAAGCGGAGACTATGATTCTTGAAGCACTTCGTCGTGAGAAAAAACGCGACAGTAGAAGTGGTGGAGAAGAGCAGGCTATCACTCCTGAGTTGGTATCAAGATTTTCTCAAGCACACATAGTTCTTTTTAACAAACTCACTTATAATGCTTACTCAAGCATAGCTCAAAGAAAGTTTCAAACATATACTGAGATGTTTAAAAAACAGTACAACATCGACTACGCAGAAGGAAGTAACTTCCAAAACTTCTTAAAAGTACAGGTTCTAAACTTTGCTCCAGAACTTGATGCTAGACGTATCAAAGATAAAGTAAGTGTTACTTTCTTTAATAAAATCACAGAGTACATAGTAGACACAGGTAAAACTGCAAAAAGTTTCACTGAGATTAAAATCTCTCTCTCAAAAGCTACTGTTACTTATATAAACGATATGATAAATCCTCTTATAGAAGAAGAACTACTAGTAAAAGAGCTTTTTAGAAAAAACATTACGCTTAATGTGGATGATAGTATCACAGATAAAAATGGTGTCATCACATACAAGGTTAATAGCTGTAAGTTCAAGCAAGTTGCCAAAATAACAGACTTTAGTGAAGATGGTCTTGTCTTTGACATACCTGATGTTTCATTTGATGATATTGCAGGGCATACAAAAGCAAAAGAGAGACTCCACGAAGTTATCAACTTCTTTAAAGAGCCAAAACTATTAGAGAGTTTTGATATCACTCCACCTAGAGGTATGCTTCTTTACGGACCTCCAGGAACAGGAAAAACTATGCTTGCAAAAGCATTTGCAAGAGAGGCTGAACTTCCTTTTATCTCTACAACTGGACTTGAGCTTTTAAGTTCTGCCAAAACAAAACAAATTTTTGCTAAAGCAAAAGAGTATGCACCAGCAATTATTTTTATCGATGAGATAGATACTCTTGGTAAGCGCGGCGAAGATAACAATAGAGAAGTGCCTATTAACAAACTTCTCTCTGAAATGGATGGTTTTTCAAGTAACAAAAATGAAAATATTTTTGTAATTGCTGCGACTAACTATAAAGAGAATATTGACGATGCTATTATCAGACCGGGTAGAATAGAGATACATATAGAGATAAACAACCTTGATAAAGATGCAAGAAAGTACTTTTTAGATGGCATTATAGAGAAAAAACCTACAAGTGGTGTGTTTGATATGAACGAGTTACTTATGTACACAGCAGGTATGACAGGTGCACAACTCGAACTAGTAGGAAAAGAGGCTGCATTTTACTGTCTTCGTCACTCTTTATCTGCTATAACACAAGAGATACTCATAGAGCAGATAAACGCCATTAAGTATGGAGAGAGACAGTCGTACATTTCTCCTGAGCAAACATTTAAAGAAACTGCTATCTATGAGTCTGGACGTGTTGTAATCTCGAAGATACTTATGCCTCATGTTCATATAGAACACATAAGCCTTACACCAAAAGATAATAACGAGCACTTTGTGGCACATGACTATAGCGATGTGCAAGAGAATATGACAGTTCAAGACTTTAAAAGTAAGATATGTATCTCACTAGCTGGACGTATAGCGCAGATAAAACGCTTTGGTGACATTAGAGGTATAGATACAGGTGCTTCAAATGACATACAACAAGCAACTCATGATGCATATGCTGCCATAGCTCTTTACGGTATGGATAAAGAAGTAGGATACATTAACATTAATGGTGTAGATGATGCAAAAAGAACACTTAGTCGTGCATCTGAACACTATCATCAATCAATAGATATGGCATTAAAGAGATGGATAAGTGAGGGTGAAAAAAGTGCAAGTGATTTGATAGATAAAAATTGGTCTATCATAGAAGATTTAGCAACTACTCTTTTAGATAAAGAGATTATTTATGCAGAGGAGTTAGATGAGATTTTATCTCTCTAACTCCTATATCTGTGTTTACGCTATATTTGGAGCTGTTTCAGAATCCCACTTAGAGATATGAAGTTTAAACCAGCTTTTAAAATCTTTTTCTAAAAAGCCTTTTACTTCTTTTGGACCTTTAAGAATTTTCCAACGCTCATGAAGGTCTTTGAGTTTTTTACGCATAGTATCATGGTCGCCTTTATGAACTGTTGCAAACTCATAGTCTGCTGTTTCCATCATAGCTTCTTCTGTTGCAAAGTGTACTTCTACATCTGCGATGAGTTCTTCAAAAAGTTCATCAATTTTATCAATGTCACGTGCTAAAACTGCATCATGAAACTTATTAACTATTTCAACTTCATCTTCATGAAGCATATTCATCATATCATTTTCAACTTGTGGAATCTCTCTTTGTTGTATTAACATTGTATCTCCGTTATAATTATCTTTATAAATTATTATATCAAAAAAGTACTTAACCAGTACCTATTCATTTTTTGTACCCATTAGCCAGTAAGCTATAGCTAAACAGACGATTACTACAGCTATAGTAAGTAAGTCTTCACTCTTTTCAGTGGAAAGAATATATAAGAATATTTCGTATCAAAGTAGCTATAGCGAATATTATAAATGCACCTATAGTTGGAGATGGTTTATCTCTTCGTGGGTTAACTCTATCGCTGTCCAAAGAACAAGTAAACTATCTAAAACTGTCAGTATCCCTTGCTCTATACCTAGGTCTGAAAAGAAGAGTAGGTAAGTATCGTAGGTAAATAAGCCAATGGCAAAAAATGTAACTAGGGATAAGGCACCTGCTAGAAAGTAGTTTATGTAAGGATTGAACTTCTTTAAATCTGTAAGGATATTTTTTTTCTACTTTAGATAGAGATAAAATTTACCGAGTTCTTCTTCTCAATGTGTTTAAACACAAAGGTCCGAACACATGAGAATACTGAATTTACATAATGTATAGGTAAACCATTCTTTTAGTTTTGTTGTGTTAATATCTTTAACCATATAAAATATAAAACAATAATTATCAGAAGGTAAGTAATCATATGAATATTAATGAAATGAGTATCCTTTGTCTCTCTAATGAAATAAGCCCATTATCCCTTATCCAAGAGTATACAGAGTCCTTATCTCTAAACATAGATAGTTTTACACAAGATAAAGAGGCACTACTTGCTTCTAAAGAGACAAACTATGACTTAGTAGTAGTAGAGCATGAGTCTCCAAAAATTGATGCCTTAGAGTTTATACGAGCCTTTAGACATATGTATAGACAAACACCTATACTTGTACTGACAGATACTAATGATATTATGACACAAGAGAAGGCTATAAAAATAGGTGCATTTGATATTGTAAGTAAACCTGTAAGTCCTATACTCTTTCAAGCTAAACTTCAAAATGCACTTTTACTTACCAAAGCTGAGTATGTTTTAAAAGATAAAAAAGTTTTACTTCAAGAAGAGATAAAAAATGCGACAAATACTTACAAAGATAGTGAACATGAACTATTAGAGGTATTAGGTAAGTGTACTTTGTATAAAGAACATAAAGATGATGGACATAGTGTAAAGATTGCTTATTATGCTAAAGCACTTGCAAGACTCTCTGGGCTTAATGAAAAGATTCAAGATGTAGCCTTTCATGCATGTCAAGTATATGACATAGGTAAGGTGGGTATAGCTGATAGCATACTGCTTAAAGAAGGTACACTTGATGAGAATGAGCGAGAAATTATGAAAAACCATTCTCGTATTGGTTTTGACCTATTAAAGTACACACAAAATGATTACTTAAAAGCAGGTGCTGTTATATCTTATAGTCATCATGAGAAGTTTGATGGTAGTGGTTATCCTATAGGACTAAAAGGGGAGACCATTCCTATCCTTGGTCGCATAGTTGCTCTAGTAGATGTCTTTGAAGCACTAACATCGGATAAGGCATATAAAAAGGCATGGAGTATAGAAGATGCATGCCAATTTCTTATACAAGAGAAGGGCAAACATTTTGATCCAACGCTTGTTGATTTATTCATAGAGAATTTGGACGAGATGAAGTCTATAAAAAATCAAGCTAATTGAGCTCTTTAAAGCTATACAAGGGTTAAGTTAGTTAGACTCTGTCAATTGGAATTAAAAACACTTAAAGGATTATGCATGAGCAAGTTAGAACTAAAGACACACATGAAGCTTTTAAAAGAGGCTAGGGGCTATATGAAGAATGTTAAACCATTAAGTGGTGCAGCATTAGATACTAAAACGGGTAATGTTGTCTTAACAGAAGAGCACCTTGCTGAATGGCTTGGAGTGTTTTATGATGACCGTATTATGCTAGACGGTTGTAACAAAAGTAAAATAAAGTACTAAGGTAGTACTTTATCTATATCAGTTCTTTATAAATCTCTCTCTGATTTAGGAACAGGTATATAAATCTGGTACATCTCCCACCAGTTTGCGAGATCATGAGCCTCAGGTGCACTTTCATTGTGCACTATTCTTTCAAATGTTTCACTATCTAAGTCTTTAAGAGTAGTGTAAAGATCTTTTACATAGTCTACAGGATAGTCATACGAATCTGCACACTCTTGTAGAGCATACTCAACCTCTTTACCTAATGACTCTAATACATAGGCATAAAGTTGACATGTTTTACGTAGTTGTATATCTCTGTTAGATGCACTCATAGTATATTTTCCTCAATTGTTTTTAGTCGTCGTTATGAAGTTGTCCAGAAAATTCAAAACCAAACTTCATTTTGTTAGCTATTTCTTCTTGTACTTCTTCTATAAGATCATCAGTTCGACCTTCTACCTGCTCTAAAAAGATGTCTCTTGCACGTTCACGTTTAAAAGTTTCTATCTTATAAGCTTTATCTGCACCATGTTCTTTTATGAACTCTTCAATAGTATCTTCCCAAATGAAAGTTAGTTCATGTTCTAGAGAGTCTGGCTCGCCTGTTTCAGGAGAAGTAAAACTAAATGCTACATTCTCTTCGTAAGTTATAACCTCAAACATTTGTGGATTAGCTTGAGCTGTTGTGTCATTATTTGTCATTATGGCCTCTATTATTAGTAAAATATTAATTATTTTAAAGTTATAACTAAATTAGCTGTAAGTTAGATAAAATTTTATACTACTCCAACTTATGAAGACTTAGGAAAACTCTTTCTCTAGTTTTTCTATGCGTTCTACTTCTCTAGGATGCGTAAGTGTTTCTTTTAGGTATGTCCAAAAAACACCTGCTGCTTCTACAACTTCTAACCACTCTTCATCATTAAGTATATCTTGGGGGTCTTGGCTTGGTTCATCATAAAAATTTGCAAGGTCATGAAAGGTACTCGCTTTTAGTGCCTCTATCTCTGACACATTACCTGCTTGAATGGCTTTTTCATAACCCTTATAGAGTCCTAAGTTGTCAAAGTATGCTGAGGTACACTGCTCATATGAAGATGGCCATTTCTCTGAGTTATTGACCCATGAAAGTTCTTGAAATTTTAAAGAAGAAAAATCAAATATACAGTTAATCCAGTAAAGTCTCCATCTCTGTTTTAGTTCTACATCACTAATATCTGCTTGTACTAACATTTCTATCCCTATCTTTAGTTCTTTTAGACCCATATTTTAACATAAAAGCAGAATTTGAGCTAAATAAGTATAAAATTACGAAAATAAAAGGCTTATGATATGTATAAGAAAGAGCAATTAAGTATTCAAACGCAACTCACTCAAGAACTTGCCTTCGTTAATGCTTATATTGATAAGGTAGAATCATACTCTGCTATCACTGCCCCTGAAAGCTCTTTAGGAACCATTTTAAGTGAGCAAACTCCCTCAGACCTAGAACTAAAGCGTTCTTATGTTAAAAAGAGAAAACTGCTACTATTTTTAGGAAAACTTCCTGATGTAAAGTCTTTTTTATGTACTAGCTGCAAAGAAATTATAGACCTTGAGCGTCTTCTTTTAATGCCAAAAGCTAGTTACTGTACAACTTGTGCTAGTAACTAAGGGTCTATCTTAATGAATTTTAATCGTGTTCACATAGAAATTACCAATATCTGTGGTTTAGCTTGTAGTTTTTGTCCTCCAAAACTCCAACCTACCAAAACAATGTCTTTAGAGTTTTTTGAAAAAGTACTTTTAGAACTACAGCCCTATACTAAATCTCTTGCTTTTCATGTTATGGGTGATCCTTTAACACTCTCCAACCTTTTTGAGTACCTAGAACTTGCAAAGAAGCATGGTTTTGTAGTTGAGATTACTACGAGTGGTTATTACCTTAAAAGCACAGCTATGGAAGTTCTATTTCATCCTGCTGTTAGACAGTTAAACATCTCACTTAACAGTTATAACAAAAATCCTCTGAGTCTTAGTTTTCTTGAGTATATGGATGGTGTACTTAACGCTTGTAAAAGTAAGTTAGAAAATTATCCAAAACCCTTTATAAACCTAAGAGTGTGGAATCTTGATGATATTTTGAGTGAGGCTGCGTTTAACGACTTACTCTTTAGCACTATGGAGAACTTTTTTGATACTAAAATAGATCTTGACGCTATTTATAAAGATAAGGTAAAGTCGCTAAGACTCGCTTCAAAAGTGCTACTAAACTTTGATAACTATTTCCAGTGGCCTTCACTCAAAAGTACACATGATAGTGATGCAACTTGTTATGCTCTTAAATCTCACATAGGGATACTAGCCGATGGAACTGTTGTGCCATGTTGTCTTGATGGTGAGGGTGTTATAAACCTTGGAAATATGCATGAAACTTCTCTACCAGACATTCTAGGTTCAAACAGAGCACAAAATATGATAGAGGGTTTTAAACATGCAAAAGCAGTAGAAGAGCTTTGCCGAAAATGTAGCTACAAAGACCGTTTTATAAAATAGTTTTTAGCTCTTTCTATGGTATTCGTCCGTATGTTTAAAACTTATTCCCTCAAAGTCAATACTAGATAACTTCTCTTTAAGTTCTTCATTTATGAGAATAAGTCCTGGAATATTATGAAGTCTAAAGAGCTCTAGTCCTTTTGTCTTTTTATCATCTATAAAAAACTGAGAGATAAAGGGTTTACCAAGGGCATTATCTTCAAAAACGCTAGTCTCTAAGTTTATGCAGGGGATAATGTCAGTGACTATAGCTAAGAAGTACTCTGCAAGTACTTCTTTCGTATCTTCATTTATGATATTTACAGGATAATACTCAATGTTATCTACACCAAACTCATCTAATGCGGACTTCATTTTATGAGAAAACAGAGGTACTCCAGGGTTGATGATATCTGTATAAACTATTTTTTCATCCTCATCAATCTCAGCTTGCATCTCTATAGGTAAATAATCAAACTGTGGTTTTTTACCCATAATAGTCTCAATAAGATCAATCTCATCAGGAAGCTCTAGGTAGGGTGCATAACGGTTAGGGGATACTTCGTCAAATATATAGTACTGCATAAAAAACCTTTTAAGTTAATTGTAGGTTACGTATAAAGTTACCTGCAATAGTTTTGCTTTTTGCTAAAAACTGGTTTGCTATTTGTGGATGATAAATACTATTTAATGTCTCATTAAAGAGTTTTAACCACTGCTCAAATGCTTTTATACTTAGTCTCTCTTTAAACTCTATATGAGGG
>QNZS01000056.1 GCA_003978465.1 Sulfurimonas sp.
TCATGCTTCTCTTGTCCATCTATGATAAGAAGTGCCTTCTCTTGTGGTGTTTTCATCTCAATGGCAAACTTACCAGGAAGAACAACCGGTTTCTGTGTTAAAGAATGTGGGCAGATAGGTGTAAGTGCAAAAACATTTGTAAGAGGAAAAAGCACGGGTCCACCTGCTGAGAGATTATACGCAGTGGAACCAGTTGGAGTCGAGACTATGACTCCATCACCAAAGTAGGTATTAAAAGCTTTACCATCTACTAGAGTCTCAACATGAATCATATTTGAAACAGAATGACGTGTTAATACTATGTCATTAAAGGCATACTGAGTCACCTCTTTGCTGTTTTGTATAAATGTAGTCTCTAAAATAGAACGCTCATCTACACGGTATTTTCCCTCTACCATGTTTTCTACAAAACTATCTAACTCATCGAGTTGAACATCTGCTAAAAATCCAAAACTCCCTGCATACACACCAAGTACAGGAATATCGTGCTTAAATGAGCGCCGTACAGCAGAGATAAGAGTTCCATCCCCACCAAGAGTAACAAGAACATCAGCATTCTCACACATAAGATCAAAGTCCATTCCCAGGATGCCTATCATAGCACCACTTACACTCTCAATGATTACATTAATGTTATACTTATTGAAAACTTTCTCTAGTTTAAAATAGTTATCTTTTAGCTCTGGTGTTGACGGGCGGAGAACTACTCCAACCTTTTTTATGTTCATAGTGTTCATTTGGATATTATACACTATTTTGGTATAATCGCGAAAATATTTTTCACACAGGACTCTAGATATATGAGAAGCCATTACAATACAGATTTAAGCGAAGCAAATGTTGGTGAGGAAGTAACTCTCACAGGTTGGGCAAATAGTTACCGTGATCATGGTGGAATCATTTTCATAGATTTACGTGACAAAACTGGTCTTATCCAGTTAACTTGTGACCCTGCCGATTCAAAAGAGTCTCACGAAATAGCAAATAGTGTAAGAGATGAGTATGTTCTTATCATCAAAGGTACAGTACGTCTTCGCGGTGAAGGTCTTACTAATCCACGCCTAGCAACTGGTGCTATTGAGATAATAGTAACTGAACTTCTAATCGAGAATAAATCAGCTGCACTTCCATTTGTAATTGGTGATAAAAAAGTTGGTGAAGAGACTACTTTAAAGTACCGTTACTTACAACTTCGTGATCCAGATCTTTATAAAGTGTTTAAAATGCGTTCAAAAGCGGCAATCGCTGCAAGAAATGTCTTAGATGCAAATGGGTTTTTAGAAGTTGAAACACCAATTCTTACTAAATCAACTCCAGAAGGTGCTCGTGATTACCTTGTACCTTCTCGTGTACATGATGGTGAGTTTTATGCACTTCCACAGTCACCACAACTTTTTAAACAACTTTTAATGATTGGTGGATTTGATAGATACTTTCAAATAGCAAAATGTTTCCGTGATGAAGATCTTCGTGCTGACCGTCAACCTGAGTTTACTCAGATAGATGTTGAAATGAGTTTTTGTACTCAAGAAGATGTTATCAAAGTTGCAGAAGATTTACTTGTAGCAATGTTTAAAGCAACAGGTCATGATATAAAACCACCATTTAACCGTATCACTTATAACAATGCTATGGAATTATATGGTTCTGATAAACCAGACTTAAGATATGACCTTAAAATGGTAGATGTGATAGATATATTTTCTCGTTGTGATAACGAAATCTTTACAAATATTGCTAAAGACACTAAAAAGAACCGTATCAAAGCTCTTAAAGTTCCTGGAGCTGACTTAATCTTCTCTAAACGTGAAATGAAATCATTTGAAGAGTATGTTCGTAAGTTCGGGGCTCATGGTCTTGGTTACTTCCAGATGAAAGAAGATGGTCTTAAGGGTCCACTTGTTAAATTCTTCACTGAAGAAGACATCGCACTTATCATTAAAACAACTGAACTTGAAATTGGTGATGTAGTATTCTTTGGTGCTGGTGAGAAAAAAACTGTATGGGATTATATGGGTCGCTTTAGAAACTTCATAGCTGAGCATGAAAAAATGAATCTTATTGATGAAGATGCATTTGAATTTGTATGGGTTGTTGACTTTCCTATGTTTGAGGTTGAAGATGGTCGTGTTAAAGCACTGCACCATCCATTTACTATGCCTAAAGACACGAATAAAGAAGACCCTGAAGAGATTGAGTCTATCGCTTACGATATCGTTCTTAACGGTACTGAGCTTGGTGGTGGATCTATTCGTATTCATAAAGAAGCTATTCAAAACGAAGTTTTTAGACTTCTTGGTATCGAAGAAGAAGAAGCACAAGAGAAATTTGGTTTCCTTCTTGATGCTCTTAAGTTTGGTGCACCTCCACATGGTGGTTTTGCTCTTGGATTTGACAGACTAATGATGCTTATCGCTAAAACACCAAGTATTCGTGATGTTATCGCATTCCCTAAAACACAAAAAGCATCTTGTGTACTTACTAAAGCACCAAGCGAAGTAGATAATACTCAGCTTCGTGACCTACATATTCGTCTTAGAGAAACTAAGTAGTCCTGTAAAAGGAATAAAATTCCTTTTACTCCACTCAAGCCGCTGAGGCTACTAAAGCTAACTTTTACAAAAGTTAGAACAAAACTTCAAGGATTTTATTTTTGAAAAAACTCTTTCTAATTATTGGAGCACCTGGCTCTGGTAAGACTACAGATGCAGAACTTATCGCACAAAAAAACAACAATATAACACACTATTCTACTGGTGATATGCTTCGAGCAGAAGTTGCAAGTGCCAGTAAGTTAGGTCAAGAGATAGAAGGCTATATTACTAAAGGTCTTATCGTTCCTATCAACATCGCTATTACCACTATCACAAATGCAATAAAAAGTGCCCCTACTGATGTGGTTATCTTAGATGGTTATCCTCGTAGTATAGAACAAATGGATGCTCTTGAAGAGTTTTTAAAGATCGATAGTAGTATCATACTATCTAATATTATTGAAATTAAAGTAAGTGAAGAAACTGCAAGGAATAGAGTCTTAGGCCGTGCACGTGGGGCTGATGACAATACAGAGGTTTTTAACAACCGTATGAAGGTGTATACTGAGCCCTTAGCTGAGATTCAAGCATTTTACACTGCTAAAGATTATTTAAAAGTTATAAACGGAGAAGGAACTATTGAAGAGATAGTTTCACAAATGCAAGCATTTATTCTAAACAAAATATAAGGACTACTTCATGAAAAAAATATTTACATTACTACTTTTAGCATCAGTTATACTACTGTGTACTGGGTGCTCAAGTACATGGGACGGAGTAAAATCAGACACCAATGAAGCATGGGGTAAGACAAAAGAAGGTTCAAACAAAGCTTGGAACTCTACTAAAGAAGCTATTCATAACGCTACCGAATAAGTAGCTTCTTTAAACTTTATAATTAGTTTTTATTCTGTAGTCAACTATATCTCATAAAGTGATAAACTTATCTATTATCTTCACTTGATATGTCTATTTAGATATATGAATTGAGGTAATTATGAAAGAGCTGATTAATATTTATAAAAAGCAGTATCTCTTAGTTGAGAACTCTATTACAGCTATACTCGATAGTATAGATTTTACACAATATAATGAAATAGTTAACAACTCCCTCTTTAATATATCTCCTGCTATTAAAGCTACATACAAGGTAAATGCTAAACTCAAACAATCAACACCACTCTATACTATAGATCACTCAGATACAAGTTACTTAGGTACAAATAAATCACACCTACTTGAACGTATAGTCTTTAGAGAAGATAACATTTATATTTCTAACTCGTATATTAATTCTCGTACTGGCTTACCATATATCACAGCTGTTTTACATATAGACAATGAGTATATCGTCTGTGATTTCGAACTCTATACCCTACTAAAAGAATTATCACTTATTGAGGGTAATGAAGCTTTTACACTTTTTACAAAATACTTTTATGCCCTCTTTGGATTTATACTCGCCCTCTTCTCCTTGGCTCTTATTGCTTATGCTATTTTTAGTGCTTTTTCTATTTTCATACAAAATGAAGAAACACTTTTCACAGGTCTTTTTAAGTCTATTATTGCTTTGACACTAGCATTAGCTATTTTTGATTTATCAAAAACTATATTAGAACATGAAGTTTTTTACAAAAGTTTAAGTAGAAATTATAATTTAGAAAATAGGCTTTTAGCACGTTTTTTAACTTCTATCATCATCGCATTATCTATCGAGTCTTTAATGGTTGTTTTTAAAATCACTTTGAGTGACTATCGTGATATGATATATGCTTTTTATCTTATTGCAGGAGTGGGTGTGATGATAGTCTCTCTGAGTATATTTGTTTTTATCATGAGGTATCACAGTAAAAAGTAAAGCTCTTGTAAATTATGTAAATGAAAAAAATGATAAAATATTTTATATCTAGTTATTAGGAAAATAAAATGTCAAATACACTTATACACAATGAAGCAGAATCTAAATACGAATACCATATAGATGGGAATATAGCATATATAACTTATGATGATCAAAATGGAAAGATGCACTTAACGCATACAATAGTACCCGGTGCATTAGCAGGAAAAGGTCTTGCAAGAACTCTTTTAGAAGATGTTCTTTCTGAGATTAAAAAAGATGGTAAAAAAGCTGTAGCTCAGTGCTCATACATAGTAAAGTATCAAGAAAAGCACCCAGAAGCTAGTGATATTTTTGCATAATAGCTTAAAGAGAGTTCCATTGAACTCTCTTAATAATACTACTCTTCTACAAATCCGAAATCTTCTTCTTCTACATCACCATCTTTTTGTGCTTCTTTGATATCATCTATAAGTTCTTTACACTCATCTTCTTCAATATCACCACTCTCAATATCATCTAAAACATCTTGAAGGTCAGCTTTAAACTCACGAAGTTCTTCTATCTCTTCTTTTGCATCTTCTGTTGCTTCTTTGTTATCAGCTATTTCTTCAAATATAGCATCTAATGACTCATCAATATCTGGGATTACAGTCTCTTTAATTAGTGTTTCTAGTTCTTCTGAATATGACATTCTCTCATACCTTTATTTTATTTTTAGAATTATACTATAATTAAGTATGAATTTTTATGCAGTAATAATCGGAACAGAAATACTTAACGGAAGAAGAGAAGATACTCACTTTGAGTTTGTTAAAAAAGAACTCGCGAAATATGGACATGAGCTATTTTCCTCTTTTATCATAAAAGATGATGTCGCACTAATGACAAAAGTGTATGAGATGATAAAAGAAGACCGTGATGCTGTCATTTTTTCTTTTGGTGGTATCGGCTCAACACCTGATGATTTAACCAGAGAGATAGCTTCTAAAGTCTTTACAAATGCAGCACTAGTTCCTCATAAACAGTTTTTAGCTGATATTATTACAAGGTTTGGCGAGAAATCTTACCCTCATCGTATTCATATGGCTGACCTATCACCTAAAGCAGAACTACTTTTCAACCCTATAAATAATATGTCAGGATTTTCACTCTTCAACAAGTATTTTTTTGTTCCTGGTTTTCCAAACATGGCACATCCTATGATAAAAAATGTAATAGCCACTCACTTTAGTAAAGTTGTAATTAGATACCGCTTAACACTCTATGCACATACTAGCGAAGAGACACTTATCACTCTTATGCAAACTCTTCCAAAAGAGATAGAACTCTCATGCTTACCTCTCTTTGTAAATGAAAATGCCCATGTAGAGCTCTCCCTCTCAAGTACAAATAAAAACCTTAATAATGAGTACTTTGAAATATTTAAAATAGAGTTAGACAAAAAGAACATATACTATAAATTAATATAAAAATTCTAAACTCTGATTTTATTACTAGATAATTCTATAAATCAAAGAATTTAATCATAATAATCTGACTATTGGTACTTTTATTGCTTTTACTTTTTAGATATGTTGTTTATCAAATGAACTTTTTCCCAGATGAATCAAAAGAAGATTATAAAGGTAAACCCCATTATACTTTTAAAATATAAGAGAGCATAACAATGGCAATTACACTAAACAATCATGTATTTAAAGGTCACCGAGCACTTTTAGGTAATAAGTATGTAACATATGGAGAAGTAGAACTACTACTAAGATATGAACTTTATCCCATATCTAAAAATGGCTTTGACTGGGGTAACACTTCTAAAGGTTCAAAACAGTTAGCATACTCCATACTTTGTCAAGTAAGTAATAAGAAGCTTGCCCTCACTCATGTCCAAAAGTATTCGATGGATATTATAGGAGCTCTTAATTCTAGAGATTGGGTAATTTCAGCTTCTGAAGTTTTAGGATGGATAGATAACAATACTGAAAAGCAAGTGATGCAAAAATTACAGCCTCTAAACTCTCCAATCAAAGGAATAAAAAAACCTAAAACGAATGTTGTTAAAGAGATTTGTAAAAAGCTACACATAACACAAAAAAATCTTGCTGAAATCTTAGAAGTACCTGAGGGAACAGTAAGTAGCTGGGCTGTCAAAAATGAAATCCCGCGTTTAGGTAAAAAAGCAATAGAATTTTATATGCTTAATGTGAAAAATCAAAAAATAGTAGATAGCTATAGAAGTTTTAAAGAACTTCTTGAAGCTTCATAAGGCAGACATTTGAAACCAAAAAATGAAGTTACACGCAGTTTACTTGTAGATAGAAAAACATGGGATGACTCTATGAAGTATTCACGAGATAGATACAAAATGAGCCTTAGTAAAGTTATAGAATCTCTACTTCAAGAGTGGTTAGTTAAAGAGAAGAGAAAACCTCTTGACAATACAAATCAAGGAAAATTTTTCGAATAATATTCATACATTATTTTATTAGTAGTTTTTATGTATAATTCAATTAATAAATCAATGAAGCGAGAATTAAATGGAAATTATACAAACAGAAGATGCTTTTAAGGCACTTATACAAGATATCAAAACAACAACTGATGGTTACAGAGACCCTCTAGCATTTGGTATTTGTCGTGTTGACTTAGGTCAACTAAATGTAGAAAAAACACTTCAAGCAACATACCCACTTATTAACTGGGATGAAAACTTTGGAAGTGCTGCTATTTTTATTAGAGCATTAGCTGAACAAGGTATAAATGTTGACTTTTCTCAAACAGAAGTTGTATGTACTATAAATGTAAACTTTTTAAGAGCTTGTTTAGCTGCGTTTACACCATACTCAGATGAAGCATATGGTCATTCTCATAAAAATATTCAAGTTATTTCAGCACTTTATACTCAAATCATTAGTAATGGATCTTTTGAAGATGAGTTCAAAGTAACTTTCATCTTTGATGATGCACCTCTACAGAGTGTGGAAGCATCTTACCTTAAACTCTATGCTATCTCTCAGGCAAAAGTTCACCTTCGTGAGATTAACTTAAACGGAGCATTTGGTGCTTTACCAAATGTTGCTTGGTCAAATGGTCAACCAATTGAGCTTGATTATTTAAGAGAGTTCGAAATTGAACTTAAACTAGCAAATGAATATCCACATATTGATTTTGTTGATAAATTTCCAAGATTCCTTCAACATATCATTCCTCAAGACAATACTCGTATCTTAGACACTTCTAAAGTACGTTTTGGTGCACAGCTAGCAGCTGGAACTACAGTAATGCCAGGTGCTTCATACATCAACTTTAATGCAGGAACTACTGGTTCTGTTATGGTTGAGGGTCGCATTAGCTCTTCTGCTATCGTTGGTGATGGTTCAGATGTTGGTGGTGGTGCTTCAATCCTTGGTGTTTTAAGCGGAACAGATGGTAACCCAATCAGTGTTGGCCAAAACTGCCTCTTAGGTGCTAACTCAACTTGTGGTATTCCTTTAGGTGATGGTTGTATCATCGATGCAGGTGTTGCAATACTTGAAGGTACTAAAATAGCTATCTATCCAGAAGAACTTAAAAAATTAATGGCTATTAATACAAACATGCAAATGGAAGGCGAAATCTTCAAAGGTAAGCAACTAGCAGGTTTTTATGGTATTCACTATAGACAAAACTCTATGACGGGTGAGATTACAGCTTCTCGTTCAACAAAAGAGATTAAACTAAACGCAGACCTACACTAGTTTAAGTATCTTATCTTTATCGATATATAATATTATATACATAAAGGAGAAAGGTATGAAAATTTCAAAAAATATTTCTTCCCTCTCGGCGAACCAAACTTTTGAAATACAAGTGCAAATGTTATTGCAAATGTAAATATGGATGGTTTTAGACCACAAGATACAAGAATTATAAATGTTAGTGGTTTGCCTGAGGCTACAACTAGGATAACTGATGATAATGGCTCGATAAAAAGTCAGTCAGACCTTGCATAAGAAATACCAAACCTGATAATCACGAGTGGTGTTGCCCAAGTAAATGTAACGGTAATTAAGACTCAAGATGAAATGTTTGGTTCACTTTTGGATATTAAAGAGTAGAGATACTCTTTAGTTTAATGAGCATAGATGTGTTTGCATCAAATGCTTTAAGGTTTTTTCCCACTTCAAGTGTGCTAAATATCGGTCGTCCTATGATAAATCTACCTTCAACACCGTCTTTTTTTGTTTTTATACCCCAAACATTTTGAAAAATTATCGCTTGATTATTAAACTGACCTACATATAATGCAATATGCCCTTGTTTATACACTAATGTTCTAAATGCTATGGCTTCTTTTTTTATGACTAATCGCTTCTCTTCTTCACTCATAACTTCGAGGTTTATAAACTTACCTAGCTTGCTTTGTTGTGAAGAGTTTCTCGGTAACCAAAGTCCAAAAGGTGCATAAAAATCTCTTAGAGTCGAGGAGCAATCACGCTGCCCAAAGATACCACCCCAGCCATAATTTGTTTTAGAGATTTCTTTTAAAATCATATCTATATTTTTAGCATTAAAGTCTAGTACACCTTTACTCGCTACTCTTTTTTCAATTTTAGATTGTATATATAGTGGATTTTTATTTTTATACTTACTGACTGTTAAAACTGTATAAGTCTCTTCATCTTCACTCACTAGGGGAAGCATCATACCTATACGAGATTTAAATAGAAACTCTTTATCTTGTGAGTATATAGGTACACCCTCCTCTATGATAAAAACCTGCTCTGAATATTGCCAAAGTTTCGTGTACTTCTCATCAATGACTACTATATTTCTAGTCTTTACCCAACCAAAAGCAAAACTTGATTCTACAAAGGCCCATTTACCGTTCTTTGAGTAATGCGAGAGTATTAAAGGTTTATTTGCTGCGATAGAACTATTTTGTAAGTAGTCAAAAGGAAAACCCTCACCTGCTTTTTTTGGATCAAAAAATACTGGTTTGCTTGTTGGAAATGTTCTAAGATTTACATTAACAAGAGTAAGTGCTTTTTTATTTACACTTGAATACTGCTTATAATTAGCATTATCTAAATTTTTTTGAAAAAATAATTCTTTATGAAGTTGAAGGTTTTCCCCGTAAGTATTTCCTACCTTATAAGTATCATGTGCCCATTTTGCATCTTCTAAGGCTATTGAGACCTTGTCAAGGTTCCACACTCTAAAATATTGCTTTTCATATGTTTCTTGTGAAAAAGAGGAACTTTTAGCTAAGTTTTTTGTGTAGTAACTTACATCTTGGGGAACTGTTTTTAAATCACTTATGGATTGAGATATATATTTCTCTACCTTGACTTTTACAATTTTTATAGGTTTCTCAGTTTGATTTTTTTTTACAGCACAAGAGTTAAAAATACATAATGCACATATTAGGTAAAAAAAATTCAAACTTTCTCCTTTAGTTAGTCAACATCTCCAAATCTACTTACAACACGACCTAAAACTTCTACCTCATTTAGTGAAAGTGTTTGTGTTGAGTAAACTGAGTTATCACTTATTACATCTATCTGACCATCTATTCTAGTTTGAATACGTTTGATAAAAAGTCCTGCATCAGTTCTGATAGTAAAAATACCACCACGATTTAAATCTGTCTTACTTCTGTTTATAAATACTATATCATTATAGCTAAAAGTTGGCTCCATCGAATCTCCTGAGACATTAATTGCTTCAATATATTTCAGCTCTTTCTCTCCACCTAACATAAACATAAAGTGTTCTGGTATTTCCAATTCTTCTATCTCTTCGTACTGTTCATCCGCCCCACCACCAGCACTAGCATTTACATCACTAAGGTATTTCACCATATAGAACTTGTTGGTCGCTTCAACTAAAGACTCAGGAGATTGTCCATAAAGTAACCAGTTAATAGATATTGCTTTTTTCGCACAAAAATCTAAAAGTTCTGTAAAAGGAATCTTGTTTCGTTTTTTCATAGTTGCAAAATTCATTTGACTGATACCTAAAACATCAGCTACGTCTTTGTCAAATACTTTTTTTGATGAGAAATCAGAAGAGACTATGCTTTTAATCTCTTCTACTATATTTAAAAAGCTATTCATGTCTAACCCTTTTTTGTCAATTTCACAAATTATAATATTATTTCTGACAAATGTCAAAGTTTTTATTGCATTTTGACATGTTTTTTATATTATATTACAAAATGATGTATTATTTTTTAGATTTAGAGTTAAAAAGGAAAGAAAATGTCAATAATTATTAAAAATGCAGAATGTATGTTTGAGAAGTTAGAGTCTAAAATGGAGAGATGGGCAGAGAAGATATTTTAAAGCTTTATTTCTTATTATTTTCTTCTTCTCTCTGTTCTGACTTATTTTTATGGTAACCAGCAAAAATAAATATCATAAAAGATACAAAAAGTGTTAAAACAAGAATATCAATATATATGCCCAAGCTTATGCCTTGTTAAAAGTACTATATGTTTGCCTTATAGCATCATAAAGTATTATACCTGTACTTATTGCTAAGTTCAAGCTTCTTCCCTCTGGTGTCATCGGAATCGTTATATTTCTATCTTTGTAAGTATTTAAAATATCTTCAGGAATTCCCTTTGTCTCACTTCCAAAAATTATAAAGTCACCATCTTTAAAATCAGTTTCAAAGTATGGTCTATCTGTTTTAGTAGTTGCAAAGTGTGCATTTTTACCTATTTTGTTATTTTCAAAAAACTCATCTATCGATTCCCATACATGTAAGTCTAACTTATCCCAGTAATCAAGTCCTGCACGGCGAACTGCTTTTTCATCTATGTCAAAACCAATAGGTTTGATGAGATGAAGAGATGCACCTGCATTTACACATAAACGACCTATCGCACCCGTATTATTTGGAATTTGCGGATTTACTAAAACTATATTAAAACTCATATTAATACCTTTAAAAAATTACTGTTTTATTTTCATATACGAAGATTCTATCTTCTAATGCCAATTTTAATGCACATGAGAGTACAATTTTTTCTACATCACGACCAGAGCGTTGCATATCTTTCCAACTATAAGCATGATTTACATGAAGAACTTCTTGAGCGATGATTGGACCTTCGTCGAGATTATTATTTACAAAGTGTGCTGTTGCACCAATTATTTTAACACCTCTATCATATGCTTGTTTATATGGATTTGCACCTATGAATGCAGGTAAAAAAGAGTGATGAATATTGATTATTTTATCTTGAAATGTTTCAATAAATGCAGGTGTTAATATACGCATATATTTTGCAAGAACAATATAATCAATATCTTCATAAGAGTTAATACACTCAATAATTCTTTGCTCATGCACTTCACGTTCTAAATCTACATGAGATACAGTTACATAAGGAATATCAAACTTACTTACAAGAGACTCTAATTTATCATAGTTAGATACTACAGCTAAAATATTTGCTTCGAGTTCTCCGGATTCGTGACGAATCAGTATATCACCTAAGGCATGTAGCTCTTTTGTCGCCATAATGATTATATTTTTCTTTTTAGGCTCTATCACTTTAACACTAGAGTTTTTTGGAAGCACTGTATTTATAGCATCTACTAAATCTTTTTTATCTACAGCACCTTCAACAACAGAACGCATAAAAAACTTGTTACACTCTTTATCAACGAACTCACTATTAGAAAGAATGTTTAAATCATAATTAAAAAAGATACTAGATACCTTATGTACAAGTCCTTTTTCATCGTTTGCATCAATTAAGACTCTGTACTGGTTCAAACTAAACTTCCTTCTCTAACTTTTTTACTCTAATATCAATTGTTGCTAAGGTATACTCTAGAAAATTAAGTGTCATATCAACTTTTGCTTCTATGTTAGAGTTGTTGGGTGCTTGAAAACCTTCAAAAAGAACTAAAAGTCTTTCTCTTATTGAGTTTAAATACATAAGTTCACTCTCAGCAGTATTTGAAGTTTGCTTTATAACTTGTTCACTTTGAGGAGCTACTTCAAAAAAATCTTCTTTTTTGGGTGTTTGTATTAAAGTCGTCTCTTCTTCTCCACCATTAGTCTTTTCCATTTCTGCCAGTGTTGAGAGTATTACATCTTTTAATTCCATGCTTTTAATAACCACCTTTCAAATTCATTAAACTCTACTTCATTTTCCATTTTTAAAAAATAATCTTTCATTTCTTGATTTACATTTAAAAATTTTTTACGCAT
>QNZS01000040.1 GCA_003978465.1 Sulfurimonas sp.
GGTGGTGGTGCAGCGTCTCATTATTCTGACTTTGTGTCAGATGACGATAGTGAATTATCTCTTGACTGAACAAAATCCTCATTCTCAAATGAAGTAACTTACCGTGATTCTTTTAAAATATCATGTAATAATTGGTTGACTGTGCTCTCATAAGGCATCAAGGATGCCTGGAAAGATCGGGCCAAGATCCTAAACATGCGCCATCTCCCTGGAAAGTTTGAAGACATTCCTCGTGATATTGGCGGTAATAACAGAGAAAAAGATGCTCTTGTACTTTTAGTATGTGAAAAACCCTCTTTTAAAACTAATGAAATATTAGACATAAGTGAATATATATATTCTTCTAAACAGATGGACTTAGCCCTATTCATTTCTAAATATTATATATGTTCTTTAGGTGATGCCTTTTCTTTGATGATGCCTTTTTCCTCTATAGTTAACTCTACTTTCATAAATAGTGATCCTAAAGAGAGTAAACTGAACTTATCTTCTAGACAAGAAAAAGCACTTCTATTTTTAAAAGAACATAAGGTTTCTTTACTATTTGGTGATACTGGCAGTGGAAAAACAGAGATATATATGAAACTCTTTGAAGAGTTAATTAGTAATGGTAAACGCAGTATCTTTTTAATGCCAGAGATTTCGCTTACTCCTCAGATGGGGCAGCGCTTAGAAGAACATTTTGGTGGTGAAGTTGTTATGTGGCATTCACAATTAACACCTAAGCAGAAGAGGATTGCCTTAAAGAAAATACATAATGGTGAAGCAAAGATTATTGCAGGACCTCGGTCATGTCTATTTCTTCCTATTAAAGATTTAGGATTAATTGTGGTAGATGAAGAGCATGATGATTCTTATAAATCTTCATCTCGTCCAAGATATAATGCTCGCGACATAGCAATTTATATGGGTACATTATATGGGGTAAATGTTGTTTTAGGAAGTGCTACTCCGGCACTAACTTCGTATATAAAATTTCCCTTTATTAGATTAAAAGGTGGACATTTCTCAACAAATAGGACATTCGTATATGAGAGAAGTTTAGAAGAGTTATCTCCAATGATAATGTCAGCATTGGAGAAAACTTTACAAGCAAAAGAGCAGTCTATTGTTTTCCTACCCACTCGTGCAAACTTTAAGTATCTTATATGTGGGGACTGTGGGCATACTTATGAGTGTGTCTTTTGTTCAGTTGGCCTAAGTTTACATCATAAAAGTAGAGCTATGAAATGTCACTACTGTAATTTTACTCAGGCAATACCACAAGTGTGTTCTGAATGTCAAAGTCCTAATCTGACAAGCACTCGACTTGGAACTGCGGAAGCAGTTAAAAATATTAGCGAAGCCTTACCAAGTGCAAATGTAGAGCAGTTTGACCGTGATGTTATCACCACTGCAAGTAAACTCAAAAAAGCACTTAAGCGTTTTAATGATAAAGAGAGTGATATTTTAGTGGGAACACAGATGCTAAGTAAGGGCCATGATTATCATGGGGTTACCTTAGCTGTTATAATGGGAATGGATAATCTTTTACATATGGGAGATTATAGAGCAAGAGAAAAAGCACTATCCTCACTCATCCAAGTTGCAGGACGCAGTGGTAGGGCTAAAGATGCATTAGTTTTAGTACAAAGTTTCAATGAGCAATTTTTTAAGGCTTATTTAGAAAACTATGAGGGTTTTTTAGAAGAAGAGAAAGAGTACAGAAAAGAGTTGTACCCTCCTTATAAAAAACTATGTAGAATTTTGTTTTCTGATAAAAATGGTGCAAAAGCTGGAGATGCTATGCGGGAGATGGAGTCTTCTCTACAAAGGATTAGTGATATTGAAGTTGTGGGGGCTGGGAAGTGCTCTATAGAGAGAGTTGCAAATAAGTGGCGTTTTGAGATACTAGTGCGTTCAGATAAGGCAACTTCAATAATAAATGCAGTAAATGCTACAAAAGTAAAACTAGCAGAAATTGATATGGATCCCATTGATTTTGGATAAGAATTAAATAGTTTTCATTTTAGTGTCAAAAAACCAGTAAAATGCCATAATAAGACCTGGTGTTTTTTGGTACGATTCATTAAACATAAACTCTTTTGCATCTTTGAGGGATAGGTAAATAACTTCAATATTTTCCTCAGGCAAACCACCACCCTCATTAATTATCATACTATCATTTATCTCAGCATAATAAAGTGTCTGTGAGGCTCCAGATATACCTACACTTGTGTAGTAAGAGGTGACTTTTGTGATGGAGCCTAATGGAATATCATATCCGCATTCTTCAAGTACTTCTTCTCTGGCGATCTCTTTATTACTTATTTCTTTATCAATAATTCCTGCACAGAGTTCATATGTATATCCATCTTTTTTGTTAGCGTTAAGTATAGGAACACGAAACTGTTTTACTAAAACAAAAGAGTCCCTAGTAGAGTTATACAGTAAAATACTGACAGCATCATGAGAAATTACAGCTTCCCATTTTTTTATAGTGCCTTGTATCTCATATGTAATGGCTATGGGTTTTATAAAATTTGGCTCTAGTAGTGGAGAAATTTGTGTGATTTTAGGCATTTGTATCGCAGCCTACAGAATGGATATAACATTTGTTAGTAATTTTTTTCTTCTTTTTATAAGCTGTCTGGTTGTTTAAATGAAGTGCAATAGACTCATTATAGTTTTTTTGTAATTTTAAAAAGGCTTTTTTCTCTTTACCTTTGAGTTTTTTTGTAGTAACTTGCACAACTCGAAGAGGGTTGATAGCACGACCGCGTTTACGTAACTCAAAGTGCAGGTGTGGACCAGTTGAGCGTCCTGTTGTACCTACATAACCGATAGTTTGCCCTTTTTTAACATACTTTCCCCTAGTGATACCACGACGAAAAGATTTCATATGTGCATATCTTGTCTCATAACCATCAGCATGTTTAATTTTTACAAGATTTCCATAACTTCCAAGTCTTGCAGCATAACTTACACGACCACTTCCTGCAGCTATAATGGGAGTACCACGACGAGCTGCATAGTCCATGCCTAAATGGGCCTTCCATTTATGTAAAATAGGGTGCCATCGGCGTTTGGTAAAGTATGAAGATATTCTTGCCCCCCGAACAGGACGAGCAAGCAAAAATCCTTCTACCTCATGCCCTTTTTCATCATAATACCTACTATCATCATTAAGATAAATATAATGTTTTTTATGTCGCATCTCTATCATCGCAACATGTAAAATAGGCATGGAAAAGACCTCACCTAAACGATACTTTTGCTCATAAACCATAACAAGGTCATCACCCGCTCTGATGTCATTTTTAAAATTCAGTGAGTTTCTAAAATTTGCTGTAAAAATTTGAGCAAGTTTATTACTTCCTGTTTGTTTGATAATAGTATAGTTTGGGGAGCTTACTATCTTTGTAGCAAAGGATTCTACTTTTGTAGTGCTTATAATGGGAATGGCTTCAAACTCATATGTATTTTCACTTTTATAGATGTGGATTTGTAGTTCATCATTAAGGGGAAGTAAAACCTGTTGTATCGTTTTGTGGGTATCTCGAAGTACTTGATAATGAATACCTGAACGCATCTCTTCTGTTAAACGCTGGTCATCTTTATCTAGGTTATAATAAAGGGGTTTTATTGGCAAAGAGTTCTTCTCTAAAAAAACTAAAAAGGTCTCACCACTAGGCCATCGATAGCGCTCTACTTCTGATGAAAATAGATTTGTAATGAGTAATAAAAACAAGAAAATACGTATCAAAAACTAAGCCTATTATAAAAATTGTAAAACATTATCAAATTTTTGCTTAGTCTGAGGTTTGTTTGATATAATCGTATATAAATAAAATTAAAGAAGTTATATGAGATATCTATTTTTACTACTTATTATAGCACTTGGACTGAGTGGCTCAACGATAAAAACTAAATTACTTTCTATTGATTATAATACAAAAACAGCTACGATTAAACTTGATAAAGTTGATGTCGGAGTGAGTGGATTTTTGGTACATGCTTTAGCGCCAAATCATACTACTATTTTACAAAATGTTCATGTGATCGCCTATGATAAAAATACGAAAATCGCTACATTAAAGATGAAAAAGTTTAATGGACTGATAAATAATGCATTACCAAGCGGAACATGGAAAGCAGTTGTAGGTGATAGTGTTGAGTTGGTATTTGGATATTCTCGTTCTATGTTAATTGCTCCTAGTGAAAATATTTATCACCGGATCACTAAAAGTGTTCAAACTCAGTGGGTACATATAGATATTTTTGCAACAGTACTCTCTTATCATGGGCACCCAACACCATTAAAAGAAGACTTTGATGCTATGAATATTGCCAGTAGTGTGGGACTTTTATTTATTTATTTAGATCAAATACTCTATACTGTTGATATTAAAACATTTGTGATTTTAAGTATTAGTGAGGCACCTTTAGTGCAAGATACCTTGCAACTCCCTTTTTATTCTCGAGTCGAGAAAATAGAAGCAAACTGGTGGGGAGAGGGTAGTAGTGAGCTTGAAGCTTATGAGCCTTATTACTTTGGACTTTTAAAAGAGTATAATCCTCTAAATAAAGTGCTTATAGAAAATATAGAAAAATTTGAAAAAGGACAAAAAAATGATTGATGAAAAACATTTACAACAATTTACATCTATAGTTGGAGGTGAGAATATTTACAGTGATAAAGCACACCTTATAGCTTACTCATATGATGCAACACGCACAAAGTTTGAACCTGATGCAGTTATATTTCCTCGAAATGAAGATGATATATCTGCAATACTCAAGTACTGTAATGAACATAAAATAGTTATAGTTCCTCGTGGTGCTGGTTCTGGTTTTACTGGTGGATCACTTCCAAGTTCTGGTGGAATCGTTCTAGGCTTTGAGAAACATATGAATAAAATCTTAGAAATAGATATGAAAAATATGGTAGCTATCGTGCAACCAGGTCTTATAAATATGGACTTACAACGTGCCGTAGAAGCAGTTGGTCTTTTTTATCCACCAGATCCAGCAAGTCAAGAGTACTCGACTATAGGTGGAAATGTAAGTGAAAATGCAGGTGGTATGCGTGCTGCAAAGTATGGAATTACAAAAGATTATGTAATGGCTACTCGTGCAGTCCTTCCAAATGGTGATATTATTAAAGCAGGTAAGAGAACTATTAAAGATGTGGCTGGTTATAATATCTCTGGTATACTTATCGCAAGTGAAGGAACTTTAGCTGTTCTCACTGAAATAACACTGCGTTTAATTCCAAAACCTAAGATGACAAAAACTGCTGTGGGGATTTTTCCTACAGTAAATGAAGCTATGGAAGCAGTGTATAAAACAATGGCAAGCGGTATTACACCGGTTGCTATGGAGTTTTTAGATAACCTCACTATTCGTGCAGTTGAACAGGTTTACTCTAAGGGTTTACCTATTGAAGCTGGTGCATTACTTGTAACTGATGTTGATGGAAATCTTGAAGATGATTTAGATTATCAACTTGCACAAATAAAAAAAGTATTTACAGAAAATGGCTGTTCTGAGTTTAGAATTGCAAAGGATGAGAAAGAAGCTGCTGATATCTGGTTTGCTAGACGAAATGCATCTCAAGCTATAACTGTATATGGTAGTAAAAAAATAAATGAAGATGTAACAGTACCTCGTGCTGTACTTCCTGAACTTTTAGAAAAATTTTATGCCATTGGAGATAAGTATGAGATAAACATTCCATGTTTTGGTCATACAGGTGATGGTAATGTGCATACAAATGTAATGGTAGACGGTAAAGACCCTGAACAAGTTAAAATCGCATATAAGGCTATAGAAGAGGTTTTTCAAGCGACTATTGACTTAGGTGGAACACTTTCTGGTGAGCATGGTATAGGTCTTTCAAAAGCACCTTATATGAGTATGGCCTTTACAGATGAAGAGATGAACCTCTTTAAGTCTATTAAAAGGGCATTTGACCCGAACAATATCTTAAACCCTTCAAAAATGGGTCTTGATTAAAAAATGAGCTAAAAAACTGCCCAGATTCTTAATGAAATTAAGTTTTTTGGTGAACATATTTATAGATAAGAAGCTTACACTCTTTACTACTAGTTTAAGTTTTTATACTATTATTACCTTTCTTTAAATCATTCTTACTCTTGTAACCTCTCTTCTAAGTTTGGAAATATATTATGAGAGCATAAAAAGTTTATATCTATTAACTCCGATTTAGTAATGAAAAACTTGATATATTTTGGAAAATTCTTTAAAGATAGGTATCATAGGTTTTGGCATGATTTTAGTTGCTTCATTACTTTTTTTAAGAACTTTAAGTATATCGCAAGCCGAATATTTATGTAGAGCCTGGAACAATAGAAAAGAGATTTCTTCTATTGTCTAGAGAGTAGGCATGTCAACTGATGGGACATTCATTTGTGCGGATGATGTGTCTATATTTTCATAAACTGTTTCAACTCCAGCACTGAATGTAGGAGCATCAACAAAACGAGTGAGCTTCTTCTGAAAGATGAGTTTTACATGACCGGTTGGACCATTACGCTGTTTACCAATGATGATTTCAGCTTCCTCTTCCTCTTTCTCTACATACTCAGAGACAAATTCTTTCCCTTCAGCTTTTGCGGCTTTTTCGCGCTCTTTTTCTTCCTTGTAAAGATAGACATCATCACGGTAGACAAAAAGAATGATATCGGCATCTTGTTCAATAGAACCAGATTCACGAATATCGCTCAGCATCGGGCGTTTGTCATTACGAGACTCAACACCACGGTTCAGTTGAGAGAGAGCAACTATAGGCATCTCTAGTTCACGTGCAAGCATCTTAAGTCCACGAGAGATTTCTGATACTTGTATATGTCTGTCTTGTTTACCGATACCTTGCATAATCTGTAAATAATCTATCACAGCTATCTCTATCTCTGGGTGTTGATTTTTTAGTTTTCGAAGTTTACTTCTAAGTTGGTTTATATTGAGACTACCTTGGTCATCTACATAAAGTTTAGTATTATTCATTCTATCTACTGCCCCATTAAGTGAACTCCATTGGTTGTCATTCATATCACCAACACGAAGTTTTTGAAGAGGAATAGAAGTCTGGATAGAAAGTAAACGAAGCATCAACTGCTCAGCAGGCATCTCTAGAGAGAAAAATGCAACACCCTTACCGTTCATTATAAGACTATTCACAGTGTTTAAAATAAATGAAGTTTTACCCATAGCAGGACGTGCTGCAATGATGACAAGGTCACCTTTGCCAAAACCAGTAGTCATCTTGTTAAGTTCAGCAAATCCAGTATCTACACCAACTAGAACACTATTACCACGAGCTTTCATCTCTTTGATGTACTCCATAGTGTCAAAGATCATCTTCGGTGAATCTTTAAAGTCTGAAGTTTGGTTGTCTTGAGTTATATCGTAAAGTTTTTTCTCTACTATATCTATGACTTCAGCAGCAGGCAATTCTTCTTCAACTGTTACTCTTTTTATCTCAGTTGTAAGTGTTAAAAGATGACGTTTTAAAGATTTGTCTTTTACTTCATCAACATAAGCTTTTGTATTTGAGATAGGGTTAGCAGATAAAATTTCAAGCATCACCTGCTCATCAAATTTTTTGGCTTTTATAAGTTCTTTTTTTATAAACTCTTCATCAATAGGCTGATCCTTTTGAAGAAGAAGCATCATGGCATTAAATATTTCTTGATGTGCAGGAAGATAAAAATCATCCACTTTAAGTGCACTAGAAAGTTCATCAAACTGACTTGGTTCAAAAACGATAGAGCTTAAAATACTTCGCTCAAAGGCTAGGTTGTAGAGGTTATCTTGCATTATATTTTCCATTTAGTGTTTCTAGAAGTTTGAGAGTATTTTGCTTATATTTATGTTCTTTTAAAAAATCTAAAATATACTTTTTTGTCATTACTTAGACTCTGCAGCCATTTTTTCAACTTCATAAACAAACTTATCAACAAGCTCGTGCTCATCAAGGTTAGCGATTACCTCGCCTTTTACCATGATTAAACCTTTACCTTTGCCATAAGCTATCGCAACATCAGCATGTGCAGCTTCACCGATCGCATTTACTACACAACCCATCACTGAAACATTAAGAGGTGTTTTTATATGTGCTGTGCGTCTTTCTATCTCGGCAACTGCTGTTACTAGGTCTGCTTCGATTCGTCCACATGTAGGACAAGATATGATGTTAAGTCCATCGGGCATAGCACCACTGTCCTTGAGGATTGCACGAGCTACATTTATCTCTTCTTCGAGTTCACCCGTGATACTTACACGCATAGTATCACCGATCCCTTCCATAAGAAGTGTACCGAGTCCGATAGAGCTTTTGACTGTTGCATGAAAGAGTGTTCCAGCTTCAGTTACACCAAGGTGAAATGGGTAGTTATTTTTAGGACGAAGCAATCTGTAAGCACTTACAGTTCTCTCAACATCACTTGCTTTGAGGCTTATTTTTATGTCTGTAAATCCAAGGTCTTCTAGGTACTTAATATTATACTCAGCAGAAGCAACCATTCCTTCTGCTGTTTGACCATACTTATTTTCAAACTCTTTTTCTAAACTACCTGCATTTACACCGATACGAATAGGAATATCTCTTTGCTGACAAGCTTTAACTATCTCTTTTATACGAGATTTTTCACCGATGTTTCCAGGGTTAAAACGGATACAGTCAACAGATTCTGCTGCTATAAGTGCTAGTTTATAGTTGTAGTGTATATCTGCAACAAGTGGGAGTGAGATTTGTTCTTTTATGGATTTAAGTGCGAGTGCATCTTCCATATCAGGAACAGCAACACGAACTATGTCACAACCTGCAAAATGAAGACGGTTGATTTGCTCAACAGTTGCGGCAACATCATAAGTGTTTGAGTAAGTCATCGACTGTGTAGAGATTGGTGCATCTCCACCAACAGCTACATCACCGACATATATCTTTTTAGTTGGGTATCTTGTTATCATGAAGTAATTTTATCCACTTTTATATGAAAAGGTGCTTATCTCTTTTGTCTAAAATTTAAAGTCCATATTTACATAAAGATAACGACCTGGTTTATTAAGTAGTATAGCATCGTTGGTACCTGTAATTACAAGTGATAAGTTGGCATAAATATTACTAGTAACATATATTTCATTAAAGATATTGTGCAAATATAAAGTTAAACTGCATGTATACTCATGCTTAATTACAAAATTTAGTATACTTCAAGGGGCTAATTTCAGCTCACGGCTGTCACTAGCTCTAAAATTAAGAGCTATAAAAGAGTTTTGATATACTCATAATTAAGTGCAACATATACTGAGGTCTATGCATTTTTTGACCTTGTTAATTGTATTATACATATAATAATAAAGTAGTGTTACAAAAGTGTTAAGTATTAGCCCTTCTTGTGATAGAATTTCAGTATGAGTATAAAAGAGAAGATAAAAAGAACAATTTTAATAGCTTTTGGTTTTGCTTTAGCAACCTATTTTATAATGAGTGGAACAGCGATTTTAAATAAAGAGAACAATACAACTAAACAGATGGAATCCGATGGCTAGAATAACTCTAAATAAATCAAACTTTTTTCATAACCTTGACATTATTAAAGCTAAAACACAGAGTGTGGAAAGAATAGCCCTTGTTTTAAAAGATAATGCTTATGGGCATGGTCTTCGTGAGATGGCAAAACTTGCATCTGAGTACGGTATAACAAGGGCCGTTGTCCGTTCAAACACAGAAGCAGAGACAATAGAAGAGTTTTTTGAATATATACTAGTTTTAGCAGATATTCCAAAAGGTCCAAGTAAAAAAATAAGATATACCATTAACGATATAGAGTGTATAAAAGAATTTCCAAAAGGTACTTTGGTTGAGTTAAAAGTAAACACAGCTATGAATAGAAATGGTGTCTCCATAAAAGAGTTAAACGACAGTATAGAACTTATAAAAGTGAGTGGTTTAGTTCTTGAAGCAATTTTCACTCATCATAGCTGTGCAGATGAGTTAAATGGAAACTATGAACTCCAAAAAGCAAACTTTTTAAAGATAAAACAAAATGCACCTAAGGGTCTACATTTTCACTCATGTAACTCAGCAGCACTTTTTAGAGAAGAAGCTTTTAATGAGGACATGGTAAGAGTAGGTATAGCAGCTTATGGATGTTTAGAAATAGCATCAAAATTTAAACAATATACATTTAAACCCATTTTATCTCTTTATGCAAAAAAGATATCTTCCAGACAAATATCTAAGGGTGATTGTGTTGGATATGGTGCTACTTTTGTATCTCAAAGTGACTCAGTAGTGAGTAACTATGATTTTGGTTATGGAGATGGTTTTTTACGGGCAAATTCAAATATTTATAAAACACCAGAGGGTATAGAAATTGCAGGAAGAATCTCTATGGATAATAGTTCTTTTTTAAGTGATAAAAAAGAGATCCTTATTTTTAATGATGCACGGGAAGTGGCTCTTTGTGCTAAAACTATTAGTTATGAAGTGCTGACATCACTCAAAGAAAATATAAAACGCGAGATTATCTAAGAGTTTATCTTAATAATAGCATTTGGGAAAATAACACCATCAACACCAAGTAAAGCTAACTCTTCTATATCACTCTCTTCTGTAGTAGAGACAAGGATTTTTGCATCAAAGAGATAACTTTCTGCTATATTTTGCGCAGTTTTTGCCAACTCTTTTTCTACGATGATAAAGTCACAAGCCAAAGAAGAAGCATACATCAGTTCTTTAATTGTAGAGATACTTAAAGCATATGTAATTTCATTTGAGTTGAGGTGATGAATGATGTCTAAATTCTCTTCACTAAATTCTAGATAAATAGAAGAAGAAGGAGGAGTGTTTATTATAGCATCAACAGAACTGATATGATAAAAACTAGGGGACTCTAAAAACTTATGTCCAAAAAACAACATTTATTTTGCCTTATCCACACACTCTTTTGAGCAGTAGTATTTTGCATTACTTAAAATAGATTCACTAACTTCAGTATATACACCACAAGTAGAGCACTCTAGCATATCATTTGCTCTAACACCATCTTTTCTTTTGCTATTATTTTCTGAGTTTGTAGGCTTTTTTTTGATAAACATAAAATAAACTATGCCTATAACACCTAAAACAAGTAGTACCTTTAGTATCATAACATTTCTCCTAATAATAAATAGTGCCTATTCTTTGTTTCAATTATTTTATGTTGCATATTTTGTACTCCATCTTTAACTTCATCAAAAACTTTTTCACCCTTATAAAAAAGAAATTTTGTATCAGTATTACAGAAGTTTTCGCTGAGTTTCAGAAGCATTTTTGTCTCTGTAACCGCACGTGAAGTTATTATATCAAATATTTTTGGCTCCATTTGTTCCACTCTTTTTTTAACGACGGTTACATTCTTAAGTTCTAAATCTGCTTTGATGAACTGTAAAAAAGAGGCACGTTTTGAGAGAGGTTCTACTAAGGTTACATGTGTGTTTGGAAGTCCAAATGCTAGTATCATTCCTGGAAAACCAGCACCCGTTCCTATGTCCATAAGAGAAGAGACTTCTGGTAAAAACGAGAGAGGGAAAATAGCATCGTAGATAAACTCATCAACAGTTTGAGAGTTTTTTGCACCTGTTAGGTTATGGATTTTATTCCATTTATGTAGATGTTCTTTATATTTTTGAACATTATAAAAAAAGTCATCAGGTAGAGTGATGTTATCATTGTCAAGTGTAGTTTTTAAGTCCAATAAAATATCCTTTTAAAAAGATATTTTACCTAAAAAATGCTTTGTTAGAAAAACAGTTTTTCATCATAGTAAAAAATATTTTAAAAATGCTCTTATTACCCACTAATTTATCTATAAAATCATCATAGGTTGTCTTGCTATCTCAGGATATTCACGAAGATCGAGGGGCTGATAAAGTCGGCTGATACAATTATTCGGAGAGTTCTAGCCTTTTAAGAGAGTTAGTTTCACTAGTTTTGTAAAAGTTTTTGGATTTCTTCTGCTGGAAGTGAAGGTGAGTAAACATAACCTTGTATAAGTTCACAACCATTTTGCATTAAAAAATCTTTTCTTGATATATCCTGTAGTACCTAAAATAAGTGTCCCATCTTCTCTACAAAATCTATATGAGTCGTATTTAAGGCGCTTAATTGAGATTCTGGAAAATGGTGTATAGACTTAGGATACGGTTAAAGTGGTTTTAATAGGTTAAAAGGATTTTTATTTTGGAGAAAAAGTAGCATTTTAGGGCTTTGTAGCCCTTATTTGAGGGATTTAGTGATTTAGCTTAGAGCAAATGTCCCATCTCATCGCGTTTAGTATCTAAATAATCTTCATTAAACTTATTTGATGCCATGATTATCGGGATACGCTCTAGAATGTCAACTCCGGTAATTGCTTTTACCTTATGTGGATTATTTGTGAGTAGTTTTATTTTTTTAATCTTGAAATAATCCAAAATAAAAGTTACAAC
>QNZS01000073.1 GCA_003978465.1 Sulfurimonas sp.
GAAGATCTCGGAGCCTCTCAGTTTAGAATACTATGGGAAATTGACTTACCTCTGGCTTCTCCGGGGATTGTTGTTGGTTCTCTTCTCAGTTTTGTCCTAGCTGCTGGTGCTTTAGCTGAATCTAAATTGTTAGGTGGACAGGCTATTATTGTTTTTGCAGACGAGGTAGAAACAGCATTTACATATGGCCAGAACTGGCCACTTGGTTCAGCCCTAGCAATGATATTAATTCTGATTATAGGAATTCTTGCATTTTTCTCGATTACTAAGATAGATTTAGATACAATGATGGGGAGAAGACATTAATGAGATCATCACGAAAAACCGTGTACTTTCTTCATGCATATGGAGTATTGGCTATTTTCTTTCTTTATTTACCACTTGTTTCCGTTTTTTACGCTTCTATCTCAAAAACGAGATATTTATCCTTTCCAATACGGAGGTACGCGACACATTGGTATTTGAAGGCATTAGAAAGTCCTACAGTCTCAAATTTGGTCGAAACATCGCTGAAAATAGCTATAATTGTCACAGTCATTTCTATGCTAGTTGGTTTCTTTGGGGCCTTAGCATACGCAAGATATCACTGGAAGTATAGAAACGTATTTCAAAAAATCATTATTTTGCCAATTTTTTTTCCACAAGCAGTGCTTGGTCTGGCGTTGTTGATTTGGTTTAACTCCATTGGATTAATACCTTCTTGGAAAACTGCTGTTGTGGCTCATCTTGTATGGATTGCACCCATTTCAACATTAATAATCGCTATCCGTGCATATAGCTTTGATCCTGCACTTGAGGAAGCGGCCAGAGATATGGGAGCAACTACTTGGACAATTATGCGTGAAATTACAGTACCCTTGCTAATGCCTGGAGTCATATCTGCTGGATTATTCTCTTTTCTTCTAAGTTGGGGGAATTTCCCATTATCTTTATTTACTACTGGTGCAGACTCTACACTACCTGAATGGCTTTATGCGAAAATGGTTTCGGGTTATTCGCCTTTAGTTCCATCTGTGGGAATTATTTCTATCAGTGCCTCAGTTATTCTGATAATCATTGCATATACTGTAACTAAATTAGTAGCATCAGTTAGTAAGTGACTAATGACAAATTTGCTTATAAAAACTAAAAACTCAAGGAGAAAAAATGTTTACTAGCATCAAGGGGCGTTCTGTTATCGTTACAGGTGCATCCAAAGGTATAGGAAGGGGAATTGCCAATGTATTTGCTTTGCAAGGTGCAAAGGTGATGGTGGTGGCCCGTGGAGAGGAGGAGGCAAAAGCAACTGTTGATGAAATCCGTTCAAAGAAAGGGATTGCGGAAATGCAGTTGTGCGATGTGACAGATTGGGAAGCGGTGGAGGAAATGGTGACAGCAACTGAATCGGAGTTTGGAAGTGTTGATATACTTTGCGCAAATGCGGGGATATTCCCTCAAACTAAAATATTTGAAATGGATCCAGAGGAGTGGGACCAAGTTATGAAAACTAATCTGAAAAGTGCTTTTTTGTGTGTAAAAGCCTGTATTCCGCAATTTAAAAAGAAAAGAAATGGGCGGATTATTCTAACTTCATCTATAACTGGGCCCGTAACTGCTTACCCAGGCTGGTCTCATTACGGAGCTTCCAAATCGGGACAACTGGGATTCATGAAGACCGCAGCGATGGAACTCTCGAAGTATGGTACTACTATAAATGCTGTATTGCCTGGTAATATTTTCACAGAAGGATTACAGGATTTAGGACAAGATTATTTAGATTCCATGGCGGCTACAATTCCTCTAAAACGTCTTGGTGTGGTTGAAGATATTGGTAACGCAGCATTATTTTTTGCTTCTGATGAAGCCTCCTACATCACAGGTCAGACTTTGATAGTAGATGGCGGACAAATTCTTCCTGAATCTCTGGAAGCAATTGAAGAAATATAACAAAAATGGAGAAATATTATGGTTGATAGTCAGCAATCTCATTTCATGCTGATAGATCATCTTGGTGAATTAGCTAATTCTTCACTTAAATTGTGGGAGGTCCCCGGTGAAGCTTCAGCAAAATTGATCAATTTCTCAGAAAATGCAACATATCTTGTTTCGTCGTCTAAAGGTTACCGGTCTATTCTAAGAATTCATCGTGAAAATTACCACACTAAGCCTGCAATAGCATCAGAAATAGCTTGGACTCGTGCTTTGAACAAAGAAAGTGAAGTTGAAACGCCAAACATCATTCCGGGGAGAGATAATCAAGATATTCAACAAGGCAAAGTTGATGGTTTGAAAAACAACCGTTACATGGTTATGTTCGAGTATGTTGAAGGAGAAGAACCCAATGAAGAACAGGATCTCGTTGGACCATTTGAAGAACTAGGTGAAATTAGTGCTAAAACCCACATACATTCCATTGGCTGGAATCGACCAAATTACTTTGAAAGGCTTGAATGGAACATAGATGCTTTTTTTGGTTCAAAGCCAATTTGGGGCAAATGGCAAGATGCACCAGCAATGGAAAAACCTGTTTTAAAATTGCTAATTCAGCAGGAAGATCTTATTGTTAAGCGTATAAAAAAATTTGGAAGGGGATGTGGAAAGTTCGGTCTTATTCATGCTGATATGAGACTAGCAAATCTATTGATTCATGAAGGTAAAACTCGCCTTATTGATTTTGACGATTGCGGAATAGGCTGGTTCTTATATGACTTCGCTGCTGGGATCAGTTTTATGGAAGATAATCCAACAGTTGAAACACTAAAAGATGCTTGGGTGAGGGGATATAGAAATGTTAGTTCTCTTTCGAATGAAGAAGAAAAAGAAATAGATACTTTCATCATGCTCCGTAGAATGGCGCTATTGGCATGGATTGGTTCTCATTCAGATACTGATTTGGCCAAAGAACAAGGGCCTGAATTTACGAAAGTCTCAGGAGAACTTGCTGAAAAATTCATGATAAAAATGGGGTAACTCCTTGATGTTAAAATTAGTAACGCTATCAATTCTAATCAGTATTAATATTAAGGTTTAACCTCAAAAACTATTTATTTTTAATCAAATCATCAATAGCACTTTGAGCAATGACCATATCTTCCTTTCTTCCAGACATAAAAACTCTTCCGGAAGCACCAATCATTTGTACATCATTGATTATAGCTTGCGGTGCAGCTCTTTCAGCCTCATTGGCTGCTTTGCAAGCAAACAAAGCTGGAGTCATTTCACAAACGAGTAATGATGATCCAGAGATCAACATTGAAGCTGATCTTGTCCGATTTAAAATAATAGAATGTTGATCTGATATATTTTCAATAATATCACGGTACAATATCTTTGGAAGTAGTTGATCAGAAGGTTTTGCACTGATACCATCCAGAATGGCTTTCCCAGCAGACTCCAGTTCAGCTTCAATGCTTGAGTGGAGTTCCAGCAATCCAAACTGACGTTCAGTAAACAAAATTCCTGGTTCCATGTCAGGTGAGGCTTTAAGTGCCAAATCTACTATTCTATGGATTGATAATGCTGGTGCAACTTCAACAATTAAACTATGTTCACCAGCATAAACTGGATATCCTCTTGCACGAGTTGGACTACTTAAGTAAGCAGCAAACTGTGGTTGTAAGTCCAAGATTGGTAAATAGACCCTCAGTTCAGTCATTAATATTTATTCTTGTATATTTTATTCAAAAATAATTGAGCATAATCTTATTGTTATTTCCCGTCAAGAGAGAAGTATTTCCCTAGGTCGGTATGGGGCCGTGGTATCACATGAACAGAAATGAGTTCTCCTACTTCATTAGCAGTTTCTGCTCCTGCTTCAGTTGCTGCCTTTACAGCGCCAACATCACCTTTTATGATAACTGATACAAGGCCATCACCAACCTCTTCCCTTCCAGCAATGGTTACATTAGCTGCTTTAACCATTGCATCCGCAGCAGCAAGTGATGCGACATAACCTTTTGTTTCAATCATTCCTATAGCTTGATTGGACATGAGACTTTCTCCTATTTGTGTTTTGGCTTTTAGGCCAGTTTGCGCCGCTATTGTTTGCTAACGGCAATGGATCGATTTGAAGAAGTTTTTGCCATTTACATTACTCCTTCTCATCAATAGAACCAATGATTAGAGAATCAATTGGTGCCTTGAATTCTGTAAAATAACCGGCTGCAACAGAACCTTGAGTTAACAATACCGCTTCTCCTACGGCACATCCTAACGGGTCGTAAGCAATAATATTTTCACCGCTTTCAACTTCTACTTCCAAATACCCTCCCTTGGGAAGCTTATCAACATGTTTAGATGACCAAATTTGGCCTTTTACCCTTCCTCTGATCATATTTGTGTCCTTTCCATTTTTATCCCCTTTTTACGTAACTCATCTTTTGCCAAAGGGGTTAATTTAGCATTTTTTAAAACCTGCAAAACAGTAATATTTTCATCCAATTTTGCTATATCATATTCTGTAATCAAACCATCTTCTATTTTGTTTGAAGTAGGATGAGAAGTACAAGATCTACTATTTAAATTAGCAGATGATGGCACATCTAAATGAAAAATAATATCCCCATTTTCAATGTTTGAAAATCCATCAGTTTCTCTTACAATATTCAATATTTTTTTAACAAATTTCATTAGATCTTCATCCGTTCTGATAGAGACTATTACTTCTCTAGTAGTTTTCTGATCCAACGAAACTGACTCCTTGTTGATTGAAGCTATCTCTTCTACCAACAATTCACGTATTATTTTTCTAATTTCTTTCCCCACAGTTGGCCTCATCTATTGTTCATTGTTTTCGTAAGGCCAACTCAGCAGCTTCACGCGCGTTACGTATCTCAGCTTCGCTACCAGACAGGTAAAGTCGACCATTTGCACCAATCATACGATAGTCAATTATTTTTATATTAGCTTTTTTTTCTGCTTCATTGCAGGCTAAAATTGCGTAGGATGCTGGTTGGCATTCCAATAGATAAAGAGACTCCCCTCCTAAAATCATCGAACCTAACTTATTTCGATTAATTAAATAAGCATGTTGGTTTTCGACTCGCGTAACTATCTTTGAAGCAAGAATAGTTGCTGGCTTAGCATCTTTGGGAGTCGCTCCTAAACTTTTCAATACTGCTTCTGCACTTGCTTTGACTTCTGCTGTAGAATCGGCATGAAACTCTAGATACCCAAATTGACGTTCTACAACCAAAATGCCAGCCTTAACATTTGCGCCTTTCAAAGCAACATCTGTTAAAGCCTCAATGTCTAAACCAGGTGCAATTTCAATGATCTGAGACGCCATATTTTTACGAGGCAATGAGCCTCTCATCCAAGTTGCAATATAAGCCAAAGTTTGAGGTTGCAACTGATCAATGAATATAAAAGAACGTAATTCAGCCATGTACACAAATCATTTTTTCAGAACATTCTTAAGCTCTTCCGCAATCAATTTACGGAGTTCTTCTCTGTTCACATTATCAATTGAGAAACTGGTGCTTGTCGAGGTTGTATCCACTCGACGAGACTTTGGTGAACCTGGTACTCCATCTGATGGAGACCTTGGCAATGGACCGTCTAATGATAAAGACAGTTCATTAAATTTACCAAAAGCTACAGACGGATCTGAATTATAAGCAATTTGTGTCCAATGAATTAGATGTTGTGGACCAAGATTTTCACCAAGTGAACTCCTCCCATAAAATCCAGTACCTATGGTAAATGATGGAGCCAGATTGGTGTTAAACCCTGATGCCCCTAAACTACAAGAGGCATTTACTACTACTCGATAACATTCGACTCTTGATGCAAAATCAAGAATCATTCTCTCGTTTTGACTATGTATGACAGCCGAATGACCAGCACCCGTTGCTCTAAGCGTAGCCCTTGACTGAGCGATTGCTTGTTTGGGACTGTTTGCAACATAAAAAGACAGTACAGGGCAAAGTTTTTCTCTAGCTAACGGTTCTTCAATACCGATACTGTTAATTGGTGTTACAAGGATTAGTGTTTTTTTGGGAACCCGGATGCCGCATTCACGTGCAATCCAAACTGCATCACGGCCTAAAGCCTCAACGTTAAAGCCATTGGGGTGAAAAAGATAATTGCGTATTTGTACTACCTCATTATTATTGCAAATATAGGCTCCTTCATTTTTCAAACTTTTGCGAAGGGGTTTGTCAACATCCGTCAAAGTGATGAGGTTAGATTCACTGGTACAAAGTACGGAATTGTCAAAACTTTTAGATGTCACAATTTGATTTGCTGCCAATGCAATATCTGCCGATGAATCAACGAATACAGGCGCATTACCTGGACCAACTCCTATGGCCGGATTAGAAGAAGAATAAGCTGCACGAACCATTGCTGTACCACCAGTTGCCAGGATCACGTTCGTTTTTGGTGATGACATGAATTCTTCTATCAACGGAATAGACGGGGTTTCTAATACTTGTATTGCCCCCTCAGGCGCTCCAGAAGAAATTGCAGCCTCTGTCAAAATTCGAACTGCATCTATACATGATTTCTTTGCTGCTGGATGTGGGCTAATAACAATTGAGTTTCGTGTAATTAGTGCAAGAATAATTTTAAAATTCAGTGTTGAAATAGGATTTGTCGATGGAATCAAAGCAAATATTACTCCCGCAGGTCTTGGGATTTCTACAATTTTCTTTTCTTCTTTAACACGCATCGAAACAAGGTCTTGCTCTCTATAATAATCTACTAATGGTTTTGCTGTGAACTCATTTTTCAGCTTCTTGTGTGAAACTACCCCAAAACCTGTCTCAACAACAACTTGTTCGGCCCATTCCCCCGCATGACTATGGGCAACGTTGGCTACGGCATCAACAATTTTCATTGTTCTTTTTTTATCGAATCTCTGAAATATATATGATGCCCACCGCGCTCGCTCTAAAACTATGTCAGCACGCCCCGATAAAGATGCTTGAGATTCTGAGATATCAACTAGAGTTCTGATTTGTGGTTCCATCAGTGTATACTCCTCCGGTTTCTGACCCCAAGGACTTCCTCTCGTGCTTGTTCAATTCCTATTTGCACCCTTCCTAAAAGTTCCTCACACTCCGACTGTGTCATTAACAAACCTGGTTTGAACTGAAGCACACTTGGGTCAAGTGCTGAAAAAATTGCCCAAACACCGTTTTCATAAAGATATTTCATAACCGGTTTTGCACCTTGTTCATGACTGAACTCTAAACCCATAATGAGACCGTGTTGACGAATACCTATAAAGAAATCCGAATACTCTTCCATAATTTCATCCAAACCTGATCGAATATAATCAGAAATAAAATGAACTACAGACCGAACTTCTGGACGTTGGACGATTTCAAGAGTTTTCATTGCTACCACACATCCAAGCTCTGCCCCACCCATCGTTGACATATGACCAAAACCATCTTCTTTTAACCAGCCACTACATTTTTCTGAAATTAAGACACAGGCAATTGGGTACATACCTCCAGAAATTCCTTTGCCGGTAACCATAATGTCAGGCTGGACTTTATACTTAGTACATCCCCAAAGTTCTCCTGTACGCATTAGACCTGTTTGAACTTCATCAGCTATATATAAGGTGTCGTATCGTTCACAAAGTTGTTTGACTGATGGAAGGTATCCTTCCTCTGGCATTGGGAAACCATATGTTGCTGGGATAGTTTCCATAATTACTGCAGCCACGTCTCGTCTTTTTAGAGCATCTTCCATTGTGTTGAGATCATTGAACGGAACTTGGACAAATTCACCAACAGTATCTTCCGATAAAAATAATTTGGAAAAACGGTCATCTCCAGTTTTAACAGCCAGTCCTGTGTGACCATGATAAGCTTTGATTATTGACACAATTTTTCTTCTCTGTGTGGCGTGACGTGCAGTTTTAAGCGCAATATCAACAGCTTCTCCGCCCCCTGAACCATATGCTGTATATCTCAACTCCGGACCAGGTGCACTCTCAGCCAAAGCCTCTGCTAAGGCAGTCCGTGCAAGTGCCGGAAAATGATGATTACCCATATCAAAGCGAGAAGTCCCAGCTTTTAGTACCTCAACCAACTCTGGATGTCGGTGCCCCAAATTATAGGTTCCTCCATTTAGATGGACATCAATCAAACGCCGACCATCCATATCATGAAGATAATATTTCTCTCGATGATCGATCACAAGATCAATCCCCATATCTTGCCAATCTTGTGTTTTTCCAGGATTCCAGAACGTTTTAGAACGTTCTAGAAAATCAATTTTTTCTTGACTCATTCTCTTTCATAGACAAGATGTGATTTAAGACGCAGGTCAAAGAGTTTTTCTAGCATCGATAGTATTAATACTAAACATTGGGTATATTCCATTCAAATAACTATGTAAATAAGGTTGATAAAGGAAAATAATTTTTTTAAGAATCATATTGCGACCTATGTATTTTGAATAGTTTTAACATAGTTTGCCCACCACACCATCATTTTTCTTCTTTCTTTTAGATACTTGTTTCTATTGTATCTATGTATTTTATTCAGTTCCGTGCATGCAAGTTGTTCCTCTATAACATTATGATACCAGAGACCGCTTTCACTCAATACCTCAGAAGCAAGAGTTCTGAGACCATTGATAGTGTTTCTTCCCGCGTATCCTAATCGATTTGAAAAATATAACAGTGTGTTTTCACTCATTGCTTTTTGTGAGTTACGGACTTGAGTAAATACATATCCATTCTTGCCGGAATATTCTTGCATTTCTTTTAAGATACAAACTGCTTGAGAAGAAAGAGGAACATAATGTTCGCCTCTCATTTTCATTCTTGTTGATGGAATCACCCAAAGGGGTTCAGCACAATCAATATCAAACTCACTCCAATCAGCAAAACGTAATTCTGAAGATCGAACGAAGGTTAATATAAGAAAGTTCATTGCAAGCACTGTAGATAGGTTTGTTACTTTGTCAGCTTTCATTCTTGAAAGAAATTCTGGAAGTTCTGAGATTGGAATTGAACTATGTGATTTTGGTTCCGGTTTTACAAAGGTCTTGTTTAGTCCTTTTGCTGGGTTGTTTATGCAAAGTTCATTAGTTTTTGCGTAGTTAAAAATTGATTCAAGTCTTTGCCGAATTCTATAACAGGTTTCGTGCTTCCCTACGACTTCCAGTTTTTTTAACATTGAAATTACATCCTGTTTGTTGATCTTTACAATGGGTATTTCACCAAGATATGGAAAAACGTGGATGATAAGAGAATTGAATACAACCTTTGAATATTCCTTTGTCCATAAAGTTTCTTGTCTAACGTGCCATTCTTGGGCAACTTGTTGAAAAGTAAACCCTTTAATTTCTTCACGGCGTTTCTTTTTATCATAATTTTCTATATGCAAGCTACTCCTAAATCTTTTTTCATCAAGTGGATTGATCCCCTCCTTTATTTTTTTGTTTGCTTCATAACGCCTAGATCTTGCTTCGGGCAATTTAACGTTTGGCCATTTCCCAAAAGATAATACTTTCTGTTTCCCTTCAAACCAAAATTGTAATTGCCAGTATTTTTTCCCATCAGGGTAAATCCTTAGGTACATGCCATCACCATCTGTCAATTTGTATTGTTTTTCTTTTGGTTTTGCCCGTTTAATTGCTAGCTCAGTAAGTTTATTTGTACGATTCATGAAAAATTAATTATGTTGTATGTGTAAATTACCACTAAACTTTAATAGTTTACCACCATTATATAATACTAATTAACTATATATATATAATAAATATATCATATAGTTACAATGGATTATATATTGACCAAATGAGAAAAATTATATCTTATATCCTTTTTAAGGGAAACGAACCCGCGTTTAAAATGATGCAAACTTCAAACCAAAATTGTAATTGCCAGTATTTTTTCCCATCAGGGTAAATCCTTAGGTACATGCCATCACCATCTGTCAATTTGTATTGTTTTTCTATTGGTTTTGCCCGTTTAATTGCTAGCTCAGTAAGTTTATTTGTACGATTCATGAAAAATTAATTATGTTGTATGTGTAAATTACCACTAAACTTTAATA
>QNZS01000057.1 GCA_003978465.1 Sulfurimonas sp.
AATCTCTGGCATTAAAAAAATACTGCGTTTACCTTCTTTAATCATTGCCTCAAAATAGCTCATATATATCTCTGTTTTTCCACTTCCTGTATCACCAAAAAGTAGAGAAACCTTATGCTCTTTGACAAAGGAAAGTGCTTTTTCTTGTTTAGCAGATAATTTAAGTTTACTCTCGCTTGTCTCACTAAGAATTTCACTCGACATAATCTCAGAAGAAAAAGGCATCATCAATGAATATGCATCCCCTAAGGAACATACATAATACTTAGAGATAAACAGAGCTAATTCCATCTGTTTAGAGGAGTAAATATCTTCACTTATATCTAATATATCACTTGTTTTAAAAGATGGTTTTTCACATTCTAAAAGGACCAGTGCATTTTTTTCTCTGTTATTAAAAATAACTTTTACTTTTGTACCAATATTTATAGTGTCTAATGAATGATATGAGAACTCACCAAGTGGTGATCCTATAATTATGAGTTTATAGTAGTACAATAAATTAATATACCAAGTATAACTATGACAAACACTAATTCTATCATTGTAAAAGCTTTTTTCTTAATATTGTACACTTTATCCCCTCAGTTTCATTGAATACCTTCCAGCATCTACAGCGGACTGTAAAGATAAACATTGACTATCCATACCAGGAGTACCTAATATAATTGTTAAGCTATCAATAATACTAATATAATATTAACATCATAACACTATAAAGATTATTTATACTTGAAAGAAATTTGAAGATACCAGCAAGTAATTACTTGCGGATATTAGATGTGTTAGTAAGTAACACTTGTACCATCAAATGCATATACCTGAGCTATATCAACAGTTAAAATAATGTAATTTTTGATTCCTACCTTATGAGTCCCAGCACATACTGGGTCTGTTCTAACTGTGATACCGGTAAGAGTAATATAACTATCAGATGTCGTAGCAACAGTAAAATATCCTTTTGCTGATGTTAGACCTACATTTACATATACTGAAGAACCTTAAGTACAAGTACTTGCAGGCTAGCTGCCATTTTTGACACAGACTCATCTGAACGAGTTGCTACAAGTTTTGGGTTACACTAGCAATTTTACGAGTCATTATGAGCCTATTTATATTTAACTTTACTTAAACCGTATGTATTTGTGATACTTTTATATGTATAACTAAAATATATAAATAATGGAATAAATATTGCTTATTATCTATTATAAATAAATAGGAGTATCTAATGGCTATACATATATCAAGAACAGCTACACTTTTAAAAGATGCACTAAACTACCGTTCTATGCGTCAAGATATGATAGCATCAAACATTGCTAATGCAGATACTCCTAACTATAAACCAAGAGATATAAGCTTTGAGCAGGCTCTAATACAAAAGAAAGCTGCTCTATTAAAGAATGGTGACAATACACTTAAAATGGCACAGACAAATTCATCTCACTTAAAACCACAAGAAGAGAGTTCTTCTTTTAAACCGACAGTGTATTTTAGAGATGGGCATATGGCTAGAAATGATGGAAATAGTGTTGACATAGATGTAGAAACAACTGAGATGAGTAAAAATTCTATCATGTTTAATGCAGTCATCGGTGCTATGAAAAAAGATGGAATGATTTACAAAAGTGTTTTAGAAGCTTCACAAAGAATACGTTAAGGATAAATGAATGAGTAATTTTTTAAATAGTTTTGACATTGCAGGATATGGGCTCTCTGCACAACGTGTTCGTGTTAATATAATATCTAGCAATATAGCAAATGCACAAACAACAAGAACTGCAGAAGGTGGACCATATCGTCGTAAAGAAGTAGTCTTTCGTGCTGTAAATTTTAATGATAAATTTAACGATGCACTTAATGGGATGACCAAAAGTGCTTCATATGAGGACCCTCTCAACGAAGGCAGTTTTGGAAAAGTAGTAAATCCTGCTATAATGAGTGTAATTATAGATAAGATATCACGTGATGATTCTAAACCAAAGATGAAGTTTGAACCAAATCATCCCGATGCAGATACTAATGGTTATGTTGCATACCCAAATATTAATCCTGTTATCGAAATGGCCGATTTAGTAGAAGCAACACGTTCTTACCAAGCAAATGTTGCGGCATTTCAAAGTAGTAAAGACATGGCAAATAGTGCCTTAACACTATTGCAATAAAGGAGAGTAAATGATTAATATAGGAAATATTTCTAATGTTGGGACAGCTGACTTATTAAAACAAAAGTCAAAAGTTGAACTTCCTGGTGGGGAACAATTTGCCCAGCACTTAAAATCAGCACTTAACGAGATCAATGAACTTCAAGTTGAAAAAGAAGTTGCTGTTGCAGACATTGCAACTGGTCAAGTAAAAGATCTTCATCAAGCCGCTATTGCTATTGGTAAAGCTGAGCTAAATATGAAACTTATGCTTGAAATCCGTAACAAAGCTTTAGATGCATACAAAGAGCTTGGGCGTACACAGTTATAATAGTTTAATGGTCAATCGTAACAAAAGCAAAAAAATACTCCTTCTTTATGCCCTAATCTCCTTAGGGTTTATAATCTTTTTATCCGTTATGTTTCTCACAGTTATAAAATCTCGCCACCTTCCAAGTACTTATGCAAAAGAGAGTTCACGTGCTGTACGGGGAAATATAATTAGTGCAGATGGTTTTCATCTTGCAACTACAAAAAAACTCTATAAGGCTGTAGTCAATACTCGTTATATAGACCCAGATAAAAAGGAACTTTTTATTGAACTCTTTAGTATATACTCTGGTATCCAAGCGAAAACTATAGAAAAAAAACTTTCAAAAAGAAAGGGTGTTGTAGTACTGAGTTATAGAATTACTCAAATACAGGCACACTATCTCAAAAAGCTAGCCCGTGAACTTCGAAGGTTTAAAGTCTTTCTAGAACTCAAAAATTTAAAAACTGGTCTACTCTCTGTTCATGGACTCAGTGTCATTGAGAGTGGAGAGAGTCGCGAGTATCCATATGCTAAGCTTCTTACTCCAATCGTAGGTTATCCTCATAAACTTGAAGAAGATGGTTATACAACTGTGCGTGGTGTTAAAGGTTTAGAAAAACGATTTGACGCAGAACTGAGTGCTTCTCAGAATAGTTCAAGCCGTGGTAAACGCGATGTAAACTCTTATATCATCCTGAATAAAGATAGTTTTACAAAAGCTGATATTAATGGACTTGACTTAAAACTAACAATTCCAGTTTCACTGCAAATCAAGATAGAAAGAATGCTTGACACTATGAAAGACAAACTTCAAGCAAAACAGATCATGCTCTCCATCATGAACTCCAACAGTGGTGATGTCTATGCTATCGCAAGTTCAAATCGTTATTTACCAAAGGATATCAAACGCAGTGACTACGCCTCTTTAAACTCCGGGATGATTGAGTATAGTTTTGAGCCGGGAAGTGTTATTAAACCCATTACCTTTGCACTTTTACTTGAGAGGGGACTTGTAAATCCTTATGACTTAGTTAATGGACATAATGGTCGCTTTAAAATAGGCCGTAAGGTGATTACAGATGAGCATAAGTTCGACTGGCTCTCTGCTGAAAATGTAATAGTCTACTCCTCAAATATTGGTATCGCACAATTAGCACAAAAACTTTCAGGTTATGAGTTTTATGAGGGGCTTAAAAGTTTTGGATTTGGGGAAAAGTCTACACCCGACCTGATATATGAGAAGGTTGGTTCCCTACCAAGCCCTAAACACTTAGAGAACGAAATATATAAGGCCACATGTTCTTATGGTTACGGTATGCGAGCAAACCTTATGCAAATAATGAGAGCATATAGTGCTTTTAATAATAATGGTCGTATCGTTTATCCTAAACTTATTGCTGGTTTTATCAATGAGAGAGGTATTGAAAAACAGATGCCTTATGAGGAGCAGATTCAAGTCATATCAAGTGCAACTGCTCAAAGGATGAAAAAGATTCTCATTAAAACTGTAAATGTAGGTACAGGAAAAAAAGCACGTATTCCTGGTTTAGTCATAGGTGGGAAAACTGGAACTGCACATATAGTTGAAAAAGGCCAGTATGTACGAAAATACAATACTGCATTTGTGGGTTTTGCCAATGATGCAAACAAAAACTACTCTATAGGTGTCATAGTAGTACAACCTAAAGGCAGTCACTTTGCTTCACAAACTGCCGTTCCTGTCTTTAAACAAGCTGTTGAGATTCTAATCGAAGATGGCTACTTACAACCAGATGTTGTCAAGCAACCGAGTATTACCTATCAAGGCCTCCACTAGAACAATAGTATTTCCAATCTCGATAGTCTCTATAGTCTCAAAATCACGGTTGAGGATCTCTATATAACCAACTTTAAGGGGTACGAGTATTTCACTCATTACTTCTTTAATTTTCTCAGTCTTGTATATCTTTTTTTGTATCATTTTTGAAGCCTCATAAAGTGAACGGGAAATTTTCAATGCTTCTACCCTTTGCTCTTTACTCATATAAATATTTCTACTACTAAGTGCGAGCCCATCACTCTCTCTTACCGTATCAATAGGCACAATCTTCACATCTAAAAAAAGCTGTTTTACCATTAATGTAATCAAGTTTAACTGTTGAGCATCTTTTTTGCCAAAGTATGCATAATTAGGATTAACAATGTTAAAAAGTTTATTTACAACTGTTAAAACACCATCAAAGTGCCCAGGTCTAGTTGCACCTTCTAAAACAAAACCTCTTATATTAGGTGCCTTTAGACTAACCTCGTCACTACCATATATATCGCTTTTTTTTGGTAAAAAGACCACATCAACACCAGCCAGTTTACATATCTTTTTATCAGCCTCATCACGTGATGGGTACTTTTCTAAATCCTCACCTGCTAAAAATTGTGTCGGATTTACAAAAATAGAAACTACTATAAGTTCACACTCTTTTTTCGCTTGTTTTATTAAAGAGAGGTGTCCATCATGAAGTGCTCCCATAGTAGGCACAAAACCTATAGTTTTCATTTGTATTTTTAGATAATTTTTTAATTCATTTACATTAGAGATAATCTTCATTTTAAGTCCAGATATTATATAATCGTAATTATAACAAACATAGGGCAATTTATGGATAATTACGAATATACAGAACTTTTAAAAAATATAACTTTAAAAATGAGTAATATCACAGGTGTTGTGCAACCAGAGCTAATAAAAGAAAAACTAGATAAGATAGAAGAACTAGAAAGTGCCCAAGACTTTTGGAATGATGCTTCAAATGCAGCAAAAGTACAAAAAGAGAAAACACAACTTGGCCGTAAACTTGATAAATATTCTCAGGCATATGATGCTGTAAATGATGCTAGCGAGCTTTATCAAATGGCAAAAGAGGAAAAGGATGAAGAGTCTTTAAATGCTCTTTATGAAGATGCAAGTAGCTTAGAAAATCAAATAAGAAGCATGGAGATAGAAGTACTTCTTAGTGGTGAAAGTGATGCCAATAATGCTATTGTATCCATTCACCCTGGTGCTGGTGGAACTGAAAGTCAGGACTGGGCTGAGATGCTTTTACGTATGTACAAACGCTGGGCTGAGAGACGCAGTTTTAGTGTAGAAGTGCTAGATTATCAAAATGGTGAAGAGGCTGGGATTAAAGATGTTTCTTTTATCGTAAAGGGTGAAAATGCCTACGGTTATCTCAAAGTAGAAAATGGCATACATAGACTTGTTCGAATAAGCCCTTTTGACTCAAACTCTAAACGCCATACATCTTTTAGCTCGGTTATGGTTTCACCTGAGGTTGATGATGATATTAACATTGTTATCGAAGACAAGGACATTAGAATTGATACTTACCGTGCTAGTGGTTCAGGTGGCCAACATGTCAACAAAACAGAATCAGCAATAAGGCTCACACATATAGAGACCGGTGTAGTTGTCCAGTGTCAAAATGACAGAAGTCAGCACAAAAATAAAGCGACTGCAATGAAAATGTTAAAGTCACGACTCTATGAGTTAGAACTAGAAGCTCAGCAAGCTCAAAAAGATGGTGTGTCTAAAAGTGAGATAGGATGGGGTCATCAGATACGTTCTTATGTTATGCAACCCTACCAACAAGTAAAAGACACACGCTCAAATGAGGCTCTCTCAAATATCACTGCTATCTTAGATGGGGACATAGATAAACTGATAGAGGGTGTGTTAATAGCACAAAACAAGCAATAGCTGTTTTGCAGAGTAAAAGATATCTTTAGACTATATGCTCTTTCTTTTTGATAAAATATATTCAAGAGAAGCTGCATCTAAAATCATAATAAGATTCGTAAATTACTCTATCTATTTTTCTTACTGATACTTTAAAAAAAACTTCATTTCTTTACTTTTTGCTTTTTATTAGCCAAATTATGTCAAAATCCTACTATGAATTTACTTAAAGAATTTTTTATAGATAATAAATGCTCTTACTTGGCAAACAAAGAACAAACTACACATTATAAAATGATAGAAGAATGCGATAGCGAATCTTGTGAAGCTCTAATTGAACGAGGATTTCGTCGATTTGGGCAAATGTACTTTAGACCAGTATGTAGCGAATGTACTGAGTGCCAAAGTGTAAAAATAGATGTAGAAAACTATAACTTTTCAAAATCAGCTCGTAGAATACTCAAAAAAGCCTCGCACCTACAATCATATATACAAAAGCCTACACTTACAAAAGAGCACCTCAAAATTTTTAAAAAGTACCACTTACACATGAGCATTAAAAAAGCTTGGGAGTATACAGAAACTTCAGCAGAAAACTACCATAGTTCTTTTATTGCAGGTCACGAGGGCTTTGGATATGAAGTACTCTATTATGATGGGGATACTTTAGTGGCAGTTGATTTAATAGATATATTAGAAAATGGTATTTCATCTATATACTTTTATTATGATCCCGCTTACTCATATCTTTCTTTAGGAAAATATTCTCTCTACAATCAAATAAAGCTTGCTAAAATTACACATAAAAGATGGATATATCTAGGTTACTATGTTGAAGATTGTCCTTCACTCTCATATAAATCAGAGTACAAACCCTACTTAACACTCAAGGGTAGACCAAGTGAGTATGAACCTTACAAATGGTTCTAGTATCCTAATTATTTTCTCTAAATTTTTCTAATCTCTACTTTTAAGATTCAAGTCTTTTTGAAGGTCTTCTTCTAGTTTTATTTGTCTAGCCTTATCATTTTCGCGAATACCTTTTATTTTTTCTTCTACTAACTGTTTTTTTAATTCATAATACTTTATTTGTAAATCTTTTTTAGCTTTTAATCTTGCATCTTCTTCTAAAAAATTATCAATTACCCCTACTGAGTTTATATTTTTTTTATTTTTGTAATAATAATCAATAATTTCTTTTTTGTTTTTTTGTGTATTTATAAGTTCATTATTTATAATTTGTGAAAAGAGTTCATACTTATTATTTTTCATAGACTCTACATATTCATTGTTAATACTTCTTAAAAAATAATCATTTGTTTTAGATAGAGTACGAAGTCTATTTAGATACCCTTCTTTTGCTTTTAAAGTAGCTACTTTTTCTAGCTCATAACCCTGGATCTTTGCCTTATAGACTTTATCAGCATATTTATTTATATCATTTATATATGGTTTATAAAAATCTATCTGCTTTAAAGATTCAATTTTAGAAATATTATTGTAAATTACATCGCCTAAGGCTGCATATGATTTTGGATAATTTGCACTTAAAAAGGTAGCTATAAGTGTAATTAAAATCAGTTTATACATGTAAAGCCTAAAAGTTTTTGATTAGATAGAGAGAAGGTTTATTCTCCAAAAGGAGAATAAACTGTAAAAGTAGTTATTTGTACTAGAATTAACCGTTACGTTTTTTCTGAATTTCTTCAGATACTGCTTTAGGAACTTCAGCATAGTGGTCAAATTCCATAGAGTAAGTCGCACGACCTTGAGTAGCTGAACGAAGGTCAGTTGAGTAACCGAACATTTCAGACAATGGTACAAATGCATCAACAATTTTACTACCTGCACGTTCACCCATTGCATTGATTTGTCCACGACGACGGTTAAGGTCACCGATAACATCACCCATATTCTCTTCAGGAGTCTCAACTTCAACTTTCATCATTGGCTCAAGTATTGCTGGATTAGCGATACGACAAGCAGCTTTGAAACCCATTGATGCAGCAAGTTTAAATGCCATCTCATTTGAATCGACATCATGGTAAGAACCATCATAAAGAGTTACATCGATATCTTCCATTGGGTATCCAGCGAGAACACCAGTATGCATAGCTTCCTCACAACCTTTTCTAACAGCTGGAATAAATTCTTTAGGAACGGATCCACCTTTAATAGCATTAGTAAATACAAAACCTGTATCTTTTTCACCTGGTTTAACAGTAAGGTAAACATGACCAAATTGACCACGACCACCTGATTGTTTTGCATATTTGTACTCTTGATTTACTTCTTTTCTAATTGACTCACGGTAAGAAACCTGTGGAGCACCAACTTCAGCTTCAACAGAGAACTCTCTTCTCATTCTATCCACAAGAATTTCAAGGTGCAACTCACCCATACCTGAGATAATAGTTTGACCAGTTTCTTCATCAGTATGAACTCTAAAAGAAGGATCTTCTGCAGCTAGTTTACCTAAAGCGATACCCATTTTTTCTTGATCTGGTTTAGTTTTAGGCTCAACAGCAACAGAAATAACTGGATCTGGGAATACCATTCTTTCTAAAATTACTTTTTCACCATTTGTTAAAGTATCACCAGTAGTAGTTGATTTAAGACCAATTACAGCACCGATTTCACCAGCATAAATAGTTTTAATCTCTTCACGTTTGATAGCATGCATCTTAACGATACGTCCAATTCTTTCTTTCT
>QNZS01000046.1 GCA_003978465.1 Sulfurimonas sp.
AGACCCTGAAGTGATGATAGAAGAAGCTGTGGCTATCTCAACAAGAGTTGCCCCTTCATTTATCCGTGTGGGTCAAGTCGAACTTTTTGGTCGTCGTGCCCGTAAAAATGAGCACCCTAACGCGATGAAAGAGTTAGAGATGATAGTACTTCATCTTATTGACCGTGAGTACAGTGACACTATTGATAAAAACTTAACGCTCGCAGAAAAAGTACTCTTACTCGCAAGCGAGTTTAGAGGTCGCCTTACATCACTTGTGGCAAACTGGATTCGTGTTGGCTACTGCCAAGGAAACTTCAACAGTGACAACTGTGCTGCAGGAGGTTTTACACTTGACTATGGTCCTTTTGGATTCACGGATGTGTTTGATCCTGATTATCAGCCATGGACGGGTGGAGGTAAGCACTTCTCGTTTTTTAACCAGCCTAATGCAGCAGAGAAAAACTTTCATGTGTTTTGTGTGGCTTTAGCACCTTTACTTAAAACGAACGAGGACTCTTTAGCAAAACTCAACGAGATTAGAAATGACTTCGCAAAAGTTATGCAAACAGAGATGCAAAAGATGTGGGCGAATAAACTTGGACTTGATACTTTTGATGGAGGTCTGTTTAAAGAACTCAAAGGACTCCTTCTTGAGACTTCTGTTGATTACACTATTTTCTTTAGGGAGCTTTCAGACTTACCACAAGACATCGAAGCTCTTAAAAAAAGCTTCTACAAAAAGCAACTCAGTGAAGCAACTCTCAATCGTTGGTCCACATGGCTTAAAATGTGGAATATTCTTATCGATGTAAGTGATGCGAAATCAAGAGAAACACGCTCAAATGAGATGACACTAGTGAATCCAAAGTACTCTTTACGAGAGTGGTTTTTAGTCCCAGCATACCAACAAGCAACAACGGGTGATTATTCTCTCATTAAAGAGATGCAAGAAATCATGATAAATCCATATACCGAGCAGTCCAAAGAGATAGAAGATAAATATTATAGACTCAAACCGTCTGAATTTTTTGAGGTTGCAGGAATATCTCATATTAGCTGTTCGTCTTAATTTTCTTTTACACTTGTTCCTTTATTTCCTTATTAGAAAATTTAGCTAAAATTCGAATATGAATAAAAAACAATTTGCTATTTTAAGTAACGGAAATGTATCACAAAAAGATGAAGGTATCGCTTTATATGCGAGTAAGTACCTAGAATTAAACTACAGTTTTAGCCCGAGTGTAGATATCATCCATGGTGATGTTGAGGGAATGAACTTATTAAATATCTTAATGGGCTATGAAGAAATATTTGTCCTTGATGTTATAGGGATTGAAGATGATCCAGGTGCACTCTATAGGTTTCCTATGGATAAATTTCGTAGTTTAGGTACTAACAGCCCTGATGAAGCTTCTACAGATATGGGTGTTTTAGGATGTCTTAACATGCTAGAAAGTAGCGGAGATAAACTTCCTAAAGTAAGTCTTTTAGCCATAGTTCCTGGGACTACAGGTAAGGAAGTAGGTTTAAGCCCTGCTCTTCATCATACCTTTGAGGCGTTTATGTTAATGATTATAAAAGAACTAGAGAGTAAAAAGATTACTTGTGATGTTATTGAAGAAAAAATAACACTTGATAGTGTTATTGATGGTTTTAAAAAATAATGGCACTACTACAAGAAACACCTAAGAATATAAAAGAGTTAATCAAGCAAGCATCTTTAAAGTCTGACTATAAAGCTCGTCTAAAAGCATTAACTGAGTTAAAAAAGTATGACTGTCCAGAGTCGAGAGAAGTGATTATGAAGTTGGCTCTGTTTGATAAAGTTTTTAAAGTGAAACAAGAAGCGTTTAAAGCTGCAAAAGTTTTAAAACTACAAAAAAACGGTAAAGCTATAACACTTGGTAAAAAGAACATTGGTTATAAACTAGAAGACTTTACAAAAATATTTTTACAAATAAAAACTGATAAAAGTATGGAAAGTTTAAATTTAAATCTTTGTAAAGAACACTTGAAAAAACTAAACCCTGAGATGAACGATGTGATGAAGTTTGAAAAAGGTGAGAAATTTGACTCATGGATTAAAACAACTTACAACTGTCTCCCTAAAGTAAAGAACGTATAAACATGACATTTAAGATAGCAGAACTTTGTGATATAGATAAGGTTTTAGAACTTCACTATAGATATCAAGTTAATTCTATTTTAGAGGCTGATAAAAAAGATGGTTTTGTGACAACAGCTTTTACAAAAGAGCAGTTATCTGATCTTATAAACAAAGAACAAGGCCTTTTTATAGCAAAAAAAGATGATCAAGTTGTAGCATATGTGATGGCTGCATCTTGGCAATTTTGGTCAATATGGCCAATGTTTAGGTTTATGGTAAAAGACTTAAAAAACTTGAACTACTTAGGTCAAGAATTAAGTGTAGATAACTCTTACCAATATGGCCCTGTTTGTATAGATAAAAGTGTAAGAGGATCTGGTGTTTTAGAAAGTATTTTTGATTTCTCGCGAGAGCATATGTCAAAAAGGTACCCTATTTTAGTTACATTTGTAAACAAAATCAACCCACGGTCGTATGCAGCACATACTAAAAAACTCGGACTCACCGTTATACAAGAGTTTGAATTTAATGACAACCACTACTATGAGTTAGTTTACGACACATCAAAAAAAGTTTAATATGAATAGTGTAAAGATACGAGACCTCTACTACAAGTACTCTAGTGCAGCTCAACCTATCTTTCAGGGTATAAACTTAGACTTTGAAGAAGGATGGAGTGCTGTAACGGGGATAAATGGTTCTGGAAAAAGTACACTCCTCAAACTCATCTCAAAAGAACTCAAATCCGAAAAAGGCATGATCACTGGAAACACACTTGTAGTTTACTGTGCTCAAAGCACAGAGTTTGCCCCTTTAGAACTTGAGGAGTTTATGATGACTTATACAAAAGAAGCTTATAAACTCAGAGACCTTTTACACGTTAAAGATGAGTGGTTAGGTACATGGGAAGTTCTCAGCCATGGTGAACGCAAACGCCTACAACTAGCAGTTGCTCTTGCAGCTGAGAGTGATGTACTAATGGTAGATGAGCCGACTAACCACCTTGACCAACACTCACAAGCCATTGTAGTTGAAGCTTTACATAGCTATAAAGGTGTTGGTATCTTAGTCAGCCATGATAGAACCCTACTCGACTCACTTTCACAACATACTATTATGATTAAAGCGGGTGAAGTTTTAAAGTACAGATCAAAGTTTACTTTAGCACAACAAGCCTACGACGAAAATCTCTCTCACAAGAAAAAAGTACTCTTTGACCAAGAACATGAACTCAAAAAACTGGGTAAGGCTGTTCAAGTCCAAAGAGAAAAAGTCTCTCTTGCCAAAAAACGCTTTTCTAAAAAAGGTGTGAGTAGACATGATAGCTCAATGAAAGAGAAGATAAACGGTGCTATTTTAACTGGTAAAGATAAAAATGATGGACAGGTACTCCAGCGTACAGTTACGAAGCAACGCCAACTTAGTGAAAACATGGACAAACTCTCAAAAGAGTATGCAACAGGTATCAAGTTTGAAGGCAAAATTGCTAAACACAACTTTCCCATAGCACTTGAACGCTCATGTATAGTACTATTTGAGTCTACACAACTCTGTTTTCCTCGTCTTTCAGTTGATGTTGGTGACAAGGTCGGGATAAGTGGTGAGAATGGTGTAGGAAAAAGTACTTTTATACGTTACTTTATGGAAACTGTAGATTTTGAGCATGATTTTCTCTACATAGCCCAAGAGATAACAGATACACAAGCAGAAGTTTTGTTTGAAGAAGTTGGTGACTTAGACAGCGAAATGAAGGGTGAACTTTTTACCCTTGTACAGCGTTTAGGCTCTGATGCTAAAGCACTACTAAACAGTACTGTTCCAAGTCCAGGTGAGATGAGGAAACTACTCATTGCACAAGGACTCTTGAAACAACCCTCTTTAATTATTCTCGATGAACCTACAAACCATATGGACTTAGAATCCATAGTCTTACTAGAATCTGCTTTACAAGAGTACGGTGGTGCCCTACTCTTCATAACTCACGATAAAACATTTTTAGAGAACTTAAGTACAAAAGAGTGGCTATTTGAAAAGAATGAATTACAACGATATACAGTTCAAGAAATTTTGTAAATTAGCTATAATTCTATTAAAAAGGACGAGTCTCTCATGAATAGTACAAATAACAACTCCAAACTATTATTTGCACTTAACAAACCTAAGGGTTATCTAGTTACACGCTCTGATGATTTAGGACGCAAAACTGTTTATGACCTTTTACCTGATTGGGTATATGAAGATGGATGGATGCCTATTGGACGCCTTGATTTAGAGTCTAAGGGACTTTTACTATTTACACAAGATGGACAAATCAATAATTTATTGACAAAACCGGGAAACTGTATCAAGATATATGAGATTTGGGTTCGTGGTTTTGTAACGGATGAGCATATAGCACAGGCTAAACTCGGCGTCAAAAGTAAAGATGATTTACTCAAAGCACTTGTCGTTGAGAAGATAGGTATGGGTGGTGCAAAAACAAAACTCCGTATACAGATAAATGAGGGTAAAAACCGACATATACGCCGTCTTTTTGGAGCCATGAAAGACAATAAGTTTGGAACACCTTTAAAAGTACTCGACCTCAAACGAGTCAGTATTGGTAGTTTTAAACTCGATATAGAGAGTTCAAAGTGGTGTTTTCTTTCAGTAGAAGAAGAAAAAGCACTTATTCAAGATCTTAAGTAAGAGGATAACTTTATATGGCAAAAGAGATAGACGTAGTAATAAAAGAAGAATTTATAAGAGTATATAAAGAGGGTTATCCACTCATCGCTCAAGAGTCCATACTTAGTTGGGATAAGGTAAAAGAAGAAGGCACAGTCCTAAACCTTGTAGATGAGAGTGGAAAGTTTATCCTCAAAGCTTATCATGGTATGCAAAACAAGGGTTATGGTTGGGTTCTCTCTTCTAAAAAAGATGAAAAAATAAATGCAGCTTTTTTTACTAAAAAAATCAAGTCTGCTTTAGAGTATAGAAAAGAATTCTTTGAAAATGAAAATACTACTGCATTTAGAGTTCTCAATGGTGAAGGTGATGGACTTGGTGGTTTAACTATAGACTATTTTGATGGTTACTATTTACTGACATGGTATAGTTTAGGTATCTATGAGTTCAAATCTGACATATTAGAAGCATTACAAGCAAGTACTGAGCACAAAGGCATTTATCAGAAAAAACGCTTTGATTCTAAGGGCAAGTACCTAAACGAAAAAGATGATTTTATTTGTGGAGAACAAGCCCCCTCCCCTCTACTCGTTAAAGAAAATGGAACTAACTTTGCAGTTTACCTAGATGATGGAGCAATGGTTGGTGTCTTTTTAGACCAAAGAGATGTTAGAAAAACAATTAGAGATAAGTATGCAAAAGGGAAAAGTGTTTTAAATACTTTTTCATATACAGGTGCTTTCTCTATTTTTGCAGCACTTGGAGGTTCTACTAAAACCACAAGTGTTGACCTTGCTAAGCGCAGCCTACCTAAAACTACAGAGCAGTTTGAAGTGAATGAAATTGATGTAGACAAACAAGACATCATAGTCGATGATGTCTTTAACTACTTTAAATACGCCGTGAAAAAAAACCTCCTCTTTGATATTGTTGTTTTAGACCCACCAAGTTTTGCTAGGTCTAAAAAACGCACTTTTACCGCCTCAAAGGATTATGTAAACCTTTTAAAAGAAGCTATACAAATCACAAATAGGGGTGGGATTATAGTAGCCTCTACTAACTCTGCAAACTTTAGTATGATGACTTTTAGCGACTTTATATCAAGAGCATTTAAAGAGTTAAATGGAAAGTATAAAATTAAAGAACGCTTTTCCCTACCAAAAGATTTTAGGGTTTTAGATAAGTTTCAAGAGGGTAATTACCTCAAAGTAGTATTCATTGAAAAACTTAAATAATATTGCTATTATTGGGGCTGGTCCTGCTGGACTGATGGCGGCACAAGTGTTGTCAGAAGCGGGTTATGCTCCTACTGTCTTTGACTCCATGCCTTCTGCTGCACGTAAGTTTTTACGGGCAGGAAAAGGTGGTTTAAACCTTACTCACGGCGAAGAGTTTAGCCTTTTTTCGTCTCGTTATTTTGAAGCAGAGTCTTCTTTAGCACCTGCTCTTGAACTCTTTAGCCCAAATGCTATGCGTTTATGGGCACAAAACCTTGGTTTTGAGACTTTTATAGGCTCGTCAGGAAAAGTCTACCCACTAGACAAAAAAGCAGCACCCCTTCTTCGTACTTGGTTACATCAACTTAAAGAAAATGGTACTGTGTTTAAAATGAAACATTCTTTAGTCTCATGGGAAAAAGACATCTGGCAATTCCAAACACCGGATGGTCGCAAAGACTACTCCTTTGATGGGGTTATTTTAGCACTAGGAGGTGCCTCATGGCCCTCTCTTGGCTCAACAGGTGCTTGGGTTAAAATACTCGAGGATAAAAACCTAAACATAAGCCCACTTAAACCAGCCAATATGGGTTTTAATGTCTCTTGGTCTGAAGTTTTTAAAGAAAAGTTCTCAGGCACTCCTTTAAAAAATATAGAACTCAGTTTTACAGATATACATGGTAAAACACAGTCTAAACTAGGTGAACTTTTAGTAAATGATAATGGTGTTGAAGGTAGTTTAATCTATACAAATTCCAAATATATCAGAGAGCAAATACAAGAGAATGCTCCATTTACTGTTTACTTAGATCTTTTTCCTCACCGTTGTGAAGATAAATTAGTCCAAGACTTGAGTAAAACACGCGGTAAACTAAGTCTAAGTGCCTTTTGGAAACGATTAGGATTAACCGGAGTTAGTGCTTCTTTACTTCGAGAGGTTTTAACAAAAGAGATGTTAAATGAAGCAGCTTTAGTAGCTTCAACACTCAAAAAATTTCCCTTAACACTAGAATCGTCTCGACCTCTTAAAGAGGCTATAAGTACAGCTGGAGGATTATGCTTTACTAACCTGGATGAACATCTAATGCTCAAAGAGTTTCCTAGTGTATTTTGCATTGGTGAAATGTTAGATTGGGAAGCACCTACTGGTGGTTACCTTTTGACAGGAGTCATGGGACAAGGAAAACAGGCAGCCCTTGGTCTTATCAAATTCTTACAGACACCCAAGGCTAGTATATAAATTTGATTGTCCTACTCACCATGAGCACATTAACAATTGCCGGAGTGTTTCATATATACTGGGCACTTGGTGGTACCGTCGGTTTAGACAAGGTTATACCAACAAAAAATGCAAAAGCCTTACTTAGTTCTGGAAAATCTCTTACAGCAGCTGTAGGCTTTCTTATATTCTGTTTTTCACTTCTTGCTTATCTCTTAAACTTTTAAAGCTCAAACACTATGCCTTATTTTACAGAAGTAATGTATGCTGATGGTTTTTATCTCTGATATTTTTCCTACGTTTTATAGGGAATTTCAATGCTGTAGGACTATTCAAAAAAATAAAATCAACTACATTTGCTCACTATTATACAAGATACTTCATGCCATTAACACTCTTTGGTCTATCACATTTGCATTTATCTCATATAATGCAGGGTAAAGAACTGTCATACTTTGAAGAAAAAAGATATACTTTCAAATAATAAAAGAACTTATTAAAGGTCAAATACACACTATGCTAGACAAAGAAGTAACAAAGAAAAATCTAAATAAATTAGTTCTTGGTTTTTATACAAGAGTTTTAAAAGATGATTTAATAGGGCCAATTTTTATAGATATACTCGGTAAAGATTTAAAAGAACAAAAGTGGAAAGCACATATTGAACTTTTAACAAACTTTTGGGCTTCTTTAGCACTTGGTGAAAAAGAGTATAAGAGTAGTCCTTTTGCCCCTCACATAGAGTTTAAAGAGAGACTTAGTGTTAAAGCATTTGAGCAGTGGTTAAAACTATTTAATGAAACTTTAAACACAATTTTTCATCCACAAATAGCAGACCAATTTTTAGCAAAAAGTAAAACTATCGCAGGTAACTTTATACGTAACCTACAACTAACTTAAAAGGATTATAATGGAGTATTATATTTTTGATGAAGTGTCCCCTAACCGTTATGCACCTTTTTTAGAACTTCCAGATGAGATTGACCTTATTGAGTCTATTATGGGTAAGAAACCACAGTTTGACTACTTACCTATTGAGATGGAAGCCGAGATTGATGAAGATGTTGTATTTACAGACATCATAAATCCTGGTGTACCTCTGTTTTCTCATAAGATGAAGACTGCCTTAGATGGACTTGGTGTGACCAACATTGATTATTATCCAGTTAATATCATTGACGAAGATTCAAAAGATGTTCTTGCTGAGTACTTCTTAGCTATTGTGACAGACATCATACCTTGTTTAAACATTGAAAAAAGTGTGTTTAAGGACTCTGCCCTTGGTCAAGCATTTATTTCAAAGTTTTTTATAGATGAGAAAAAGACAAAAAACTTAAATCTATTTAGATTCCATAATATCCCAGGGCTTATGATCATCAACGAAGAACTCAAAGACAAGTTATCTAAGATAAACTTTGAGGGAATTAGTTTTAAACATACAGATGAGTACTATAGAAAAGGCTAAAGAGAAGAACTACTTTATAAAACGGTCTTTGTAGCTACATTTTCGGCAAAGCTCTTCTACTGCTTTTGCATGTTTAAAACCCTCTATCATATTTTGTGCTCTGTTTGAACCTAGAATGTCTGGTAGAGAAGT
>QNZS01000001.1 GCA_003978465.1 Sulfurimonas sp.
AACACCCTGCCCACCGATCAGCTTCATTACCGGATTGCTGAATTGTTCGGGGCCGACCTTGCCAAATTTCTACTGGAGGTTGAGGCCAAATCGGGGGAATACCAATTGAAAGGTTATGTGTCGAGTCCAGTTTATACTCGCTCTAATCGGTCCGCTCAGTACTGTTTTATCAATGGCCGTTTTGTCCGGGACAAAGTTATTCTACATGCCACCCAACAGGGCTACAGTCACCTGTTGCCCAAAGGTCAGCACCCGGTGATGTTTCTTTATTTGACGATGGATCCTCATTTGCTCGATGTGAATGTCCATCCTTCCAAGGCAGAGGTCCGTTTCGCGTTTCAACAGGATGTGCATCAATTTGTGGCTCATGGTGTTCGCGATGCCCTGGAAAAAAATCAGCAGGTCGATGTGACTGAACCACAGGATGATATCCCTCTTGAGGCGTCGGTAAATCTCCCACCTTCTTCACCGCGTACGAGTTATCAGGTACCCGAGTGGATAGATAAGTCTCACACTCCGCACCAGGGAGACCTTTCCCACTCTTTGAGAACCATGATGGGGCATGACCCGTCCCAAGTGACCTGGTTTGACAAGGCCCCGACACCGGTTGCTAACCTGATCTATTCGGAATTCGAACCGCTTGGGCAGTTGGACCGATCATTCATTATCATGCAGGGCAAAAAAGGGTTGTTGGTGGTGGACCAGCACGTGGCCCACGAAAGAATCTTATATGAGCGATTTCGCAGTGCCGCCAAAAACCGCAAGGTCGAAGTTCAGAAGCTTCTGTTCCCCCTTGCCATAGCACTTTCTCCAGGGGAGTCAGAACTGTTGCATCCCCACCTTGCGCGATTGCTTGATTTGGGATTGGAACTAGAATCGTTTGGACAGAATGAGTTTTTGCTCCGGTCGGTTCCGGCGATACTTAAAAATGGTGATCACGAAAAACTTCTGCGGGAAACTATTGAGCTTCTCCCCAAGGGAACTCATGAAGACGTTCTAGATGAAAAATACGAACAGGTATTAATCATGATGTCGTGCCGAAACGCCATTAAGATCAACCACTCCCTCAATCTGGACCAGATTAGAAAATTGATATCCGATTTGGAACAGACTTCCATGCCCTACACCTGTCCACACGGAAGACCCATTTCGCTCTTATTCGATATCGATGACATCCTGAAAAAATTCCTCCGTCGCTAACCGGGCAACGCCCGGTGCCAATGGGGCGGTGATACCCCTTTCGGGGCATGAGGCTAATGATGGGGATGCTACACGCACGCGACCGCCTATGCATCATCCTGAACTACTGTTATATTCTTCCGCACTTTTGTGTATATTAAGAAATAAAAAAATATGATCGATTAAACCTTTTTTATTGGGGAAGGTATGAGTAGAAAGGACATCAATACACTTATCAAACTTTCCAGAAAATTAGGTGAGAGTATTTGTGATAAAGGAACTTTTGAAGAACGACAATCAAAATACCTTATTATGAAATGGAAATACAAAGGCAATGTATTTGCACATAAATTCCCAGGTTCATCAAAAACATCATCCATCAATCACCAGTACTCTCAAATGCGAAAAAACTTGCGAGCAAATAGTTTAGAACCACCAAGTGAATTTACTACGAAATTTATGGGTTCCGTTGAGCAGCAAGAATTGTTAGAAGAACTTTGGGTTCATCTTGGGACGGATGATGAAGGTGAAACACCCTATGGTGGAGATGTAGATAAAAGAACAAACTTTTAATAAAAGGAGGAGAGAATGTTACAAAAATATAGCACCATGCCATGGCAATGTAACGCAACGGATGACAGGAATTTTAACAATAGATATATTATAGTTCGGCCGCACCCTACAGATGGGATAAGGTGCTTCACTCCGACGACGGAGTACATTGGTCCGGCTGTAACTTCTCTAGTGAAAGACCACCGTGGTAGCTGATTGAACTGGGACAGGATTGAAGCGTGGGGTTATACAATTTTAGGATTATTTATGAAAGAATATATTAAAGATCAAATCAAAAAATCTTTTGAAACAAAACAAACAATTTATAATGATGTAGACTTATTAAATAAAATTGAGTCTGTTGCTAAAGCATGTGTTGCTTTATACAAGGGTGATAAAAAAATAATTTTAGCTGGTAATGGTGGAAGTGCAGCTGATGCACAACATATCGCAGCAGAATTGATTGGCCGTTATGGTTTTGATAGACCTTCTTTACCTTCTTTAGCCTTGACTACTGATACTTCAGCTCTTACAGCCATAGGAAATGACTATGGTTATGATCAAGTTTTTTCTCGTCAACTTGAGGGAATAGGACAGGATGGTGATATCTTTATAGGAATTTCTACTTCTGGTAATTCAGTAAATATTATTAAAGCATTTGAATCAGCAAAGAAAAAGAATATTATGACAGTTGCACTAACTGGTCGGGATGGTGGTAAGATGGCTAAATTAGCTGATATTGCTTTAATAGTTCCATCAAATTCTACACCTCGTATTCAAGAATCACATATATTAATAGGGCATATTCTTTGTGATATTATAGAAAAAGAGATATTTGGTAATGGTATTTCTCTTTAGTATATGAAAAAAGCTCTTTTTTTAGATAGAGATGGTGTAATTAATGTAGAAAAAGCATATCTTTATAAGGTAGAAGACTTTGTATTCATCAAGGGAATCATAGATTTATGTCTACATTATCAAAGTCTTGAATTCATCATAATAGTTGTGACTAATCAATCTGGTATTGCAAGAGGCTATTATAGTGAAGAAGATTTTGTTACACTTAGCTCTTTTATGATAAAAGAATTTATATCTTATAAAATTAATATCTCTCATGTGTATCACTGCCCTCATCATGAAAGTATCTCTGGAAAATGTGAGTGTCGTAAACCTTCTCCTGGTATGTTATTACAAGCAAAAAAAGATTATGATATTGATTTAGTTAACTCTATAATGATCGGAGACAAAGAACGGGATATTGAAGCAGGACTTAATGCAGGTCTAGTTGAAACTTACCTTTTTGATGAGTCCAAGCTTATCAACGAATCTAAAGCAACAAAAGTAGTAGATACATTAGACCAAATATGGAAAATATAAATGTTAATACTTAATAGTGGTGGAACTTTTAACAAACGTTATAACAGTATTAATGGTGAATTAGAAGTCCCATTTGATAACAATGCTTTAGAATCTATTTTACAAAGTGCTAATCACATATACCCTTTAGCTGGAGTTGTATATAAAGATAGTTTAGATATGACCTTAGATGATAGGAGTAAGTTAGCAAATATTATTAGAGAAGCTGAAGAGAATACTTTTATAGTTATTCATGGAACTGACACTATGCATTTAAGCGCAGCATTCTTTTCCGAAGTTTTTGATGATAAAATAATTATTTTGACTGGATCAATGGTGCCTTTTGAGATTGATAACATAGAAGCTAGTTTCAATCTTGGTATGGCGATAGGCTTTAGTAAAGCAATGTTAAAGCCAGGGGTTTATATTTGTATGAGCGGTTTAATTGAAAAATTTGATTTATTAGAAAAAAATAGAACCCTTGGTAAGTTTGAATTTGTCAAATAAGCTTCTATGTTCTCATTGTCACTTAGAATTTAGTGAAGAAGTATTAATTGTTGATCAAACTCATTATTTCTGCTGTAAAGGTTGTCAAGGAGTATTTCATCTTTTAAGCGATGAAGGTCTTGATAGTTTTTATGATAAAACCGCTAACATAAAACTCTCAGCTCCAACTACACAATATGAAAACTCTAAAAATTTTAATGCCCCTGCTTTTTATGATAAGTTTGTTAAGTTAAATAGTGATGGAACAAGTAGTGTTTCTTTAATTATAGAGGGTATTCATTGTTCTGCTTGTATCTGGCTCAATGAAAAAGCACTTAATAAAATGGATGGTATAATTGAAGCTGACATTAATTTTACAAATAATAAAGCAAATATTGTTTGGTTAGATGAACTTCTTAAACTTTCAGATATTGTAGACATGATACGTGCTGTAGGTTATAATGCTTATCCTTATGATGCTTCCTTACAAGAAGTTCATGCGAATAATGAGAGAAAAGATTATTATCTTCGCATGGCAGTTGCTATTTTTGCTTCTATGAATATTATGTGGATTGCAGTTGCTCAATATGCTGGTTTTTTTAGTGGTATGACACAAGAGATTAAAACTATTTTAAATATAGCGGAAGGTGTACTAGCAACTCCCGTACTTTTTTATAGTGGTTGGATATTTTTTCGAGGTTCCTTCTATGGTCTAAAAAATAAGATAGTAAATATGGACTTACTTGTTGCTACTGGAGCTAGTTTAACATATGTCTACTCTATATATATTACGATAACAGAACATGGCGAAGCATATTTTGATTCTGTAAGTATGATTATTACTTTTATTTTAATTGGAAAGTTTTTAGAAGTAATAAGTAAAAAAAATGCAGCGGATTCTTTAGATATAATTGGAAGGCATTTACCAAGTGAAGTAAATGTACTTAAAGATAATAAAATAAGTTCATACAAGCTTGAAGATGTAAAGATTGATGACATTATAATAGTGTCATCAGGTGAAAGAATTTTACTAGATGGAGAGATACTTAAAGGTGAAGGTTCATTTAATGAGTCGAATTTAACTGGTGAGAGTGTACCTGTATACAAAGTTGTAGGTGAGAGTGTTATCAGTGGTACTCTAAGTATAGATGCTGATATTAATTTTAGAGTCTCACATGACTTTGAACATTCAACTCTATCAAACCTTGTATCACTTTTAGAAAATGCTATAAGTAAAAAACCAAAGATAGAAATACTTGCAAATAAACTCTCTGAACATTTTTCGAGTCTTGTATTAGTCTTGGCAATTGTTACATTTTTTGTTTGGTGGTTTTGGCCACATAGCTTTGAAGAATCTTTGATGGTTGGTGTATCTGTAATTATCATTGCTTGTCCTTGTGCTCTAGGACTAGCTACTCCTGTGGCAACTCTTGTAGGACTCAATCTTGGGGCGAAAAAAGGTATACTCTTTAAAGAGTCTCAGCAGCTTGAAACAATGGCAAAAGCAACTACTTTACTAGTGGATAAAACAGGAACATTGACACTTGGCAAACCTGATGTTTTAAGGGAAAGCATTTTTGATGATTTTGATAAAAGACTACTTTATTCACTTGTTAAAGGGTCTAATCACCCTATATCTCAAGGTATATTCCGTTTTCTTAAACAAGAAAATGAACCAGAAGAAGTTATTTTTGATTCTTTTAATCAAGTTGCAGCTCGAGGTATATGTGCTGAGTATAATAATATAAAAATTCTAGGTGGTAATTTACAGTTTATGTTAGATTACGGTATATCATCTGATTTGACTAGTGAACACAATCTCTTTTTCTTGGCTATAAACAAAAAAATTGTTGCGATATATGAACTAGGTGATACTATCAAAGAGGGTGCTATATCTCTTGTAGAGAGTTTAAAGAGACAAGATATAGAAACAATCATGCTCACTGGCGATCATGAAAAAAGTGCTCAAAAGGTGGCTAAATTTATAGGTATTAATAATGTACATGCTCATTTATCCCCAGAAGATAAACTTTCCTTTGTTCAAGATTTACAAAAGAAGGGAAAAGTGATAGTGATGGTAGGAGATGGTGTTAATGATATTTTAGCCCTAGGTGCAGCAGACATCTCAATAGCTATGGGAAGTGGAAGCGAGATAGCTATAGATGTTGGAGATGTTATTTTACTTAATGACTCTTTAACATCTTTACTCTTTGCATTTAAAATTTCATCCACTACATTTAGTCTTATAAAACAGAACTTTGGAATTTCTCTTGTTTATAATGCTGTGACTATACCTTTAGCAATGGCAGGGTATATTATACCACTCATTGCAGCACTCTCAATGAGTTTGAGTTCACTTTTGGTTGTTGGGAATTCTTTACGTATAAAATATAAATGGGCTAGGAGTTAATATATGGATAGTTGGATAGTAAGTATGATGTTAGGTGCATCACTATTTTTAGGTGCATTAGCTCTGTTGGCTTTTCTATGGGCTGTTAAAAATGGACAGTTTGATGATGAAGAGAAGTTCTTAAATGCTACAAAGTTTGACAGTGTCGAAGATTTAAATGATGCTATAGATAAAGAGAGAAAAAAAGAGGACTTAAAGAAACAGAACTATCGTCCTGAATAATAGATATCCTAAAGAAGGATATCATATTTAAAGTTGCTTATTTACCGATTGTATGAGAGAATGCATCTAGATCTGCATCACTATATCTAGCAACTTGACCTTTCATAAGACCTTTCATTGGACCACCGTAAGAACCGTCTTTGTACCCTTTAAGAGCTACTGCTATATTAGCATGAGTCATCTCTGCAACTATAGCAGATCTTCCCATAGCCTTTTTTTCAAAACTTTTACCATGACAACCCATACATTTACCGGCAACTACACCGGCTGCTAAAGTTGATGCTAATGCAAGTGCAAGTACTGAGGTGATTACTAGTTTTTTCATTTATATTCCTTAAATTAATGTTTCTATCGCGATTATATTATGTTACATCTTAAATACTTGTTAATAAAATCCCCTCTTAAATACTTGTTAATAAATTAAAAGGTATGATTTGATTAAAATAACAAACTATAGGTATGAAGATGAGATATATTGAAGACGATTTAAAAAATAAAACAATATTAATAACGGGTGGTGCTGGCTTTATTGGTTCAAATTTAGCTTTTTACTTTCAAAAGAATCACTCTGATGCTAAAGTAGTTATTTTAGACTGTTTTAGAAGTGGAGAGACACTTAGTAATGGTAATTTAAAAAGTTTTGGACATTTTAAAAACCTTATAGGATTTAATGGTGAGATTATTAGTGGTGATATTAATGATAAAGACTTACTTCTTCGTTTAGAAAAGGAATATAAGTTTGATTATATATTTCATGAGGCTGCTATTTCTGACACAACAGCACTTGAACAAGACCTTATGATAAAAACGAATGTGAATGCTTATAAAGACTTACTAAACTTAGCTGTTGCACATAATGCAAATATGATTTATGCTTCTTCTGCTGCAACATACGGTAATGCAGAGTCTCCTCAAAGAGTAGGAAGAGAAGCTCCTCAAAATGTTTATGGATTCTCAAAACTCTCTATGGATCATTTAAGTCGTGAGTATATGAAAAAAACAGACATTAGTATAGTAGGTCTTCGTTACTTTAATGTTTATGGTTCAGGTGAGTACTTTAAAAATACAACTGCATCTATGGTACTTCAATTTGGACATCAAATACTCTCTGGTAAAAATCCTAAGCTTTTTGAAGATAGCGATAAAATACTTCGTGACTTTATCTACATTGGTGATATCATTCAAGCAAATGTAAAAGCTATGCACCCAAAACAAAATGGCATTTATAATGTAGGAACGGGAAGAGCGAGAAGTTTTCAAGATATAGTAGATATATTGCAGGCTGAACTTGGTACATCCCTAAAGTGTGAGTACATTCCAAATCCTTTTATAGGTTCATACCAGTTTCATACAGAAGCAGATATAACTACCACAAAAGAAGCACTTGGCTATAAACCTGCTTTCGAGATGGAAGATGGTATAAAAGCATATGTAGCTGAAATAAAACGTGTATATGAAGTAGAAGTAAAATAAATGCATATTGAAAAAAAAGTAAATCCTAATATATTAGTTATAGGTGACTTGATGATAGATCATTATCTTTGGGGTTCATGCGAGCGCATCAGTCCTGAAGCACCCGTTCAAGTTGTTGATATTACAAAAGAGACAACAGTACTTGGTGGTGCTGGAAATGTGATCAATAATCTTAAAACTTTAGGAGCAAAAGTTAGTGTAAGTAGCATTATCGGTGATGATGAAAATGGTAAAGAATTACTTGGGATGCTAAATGAAATTGGTGTAAGTTCTGAGAATATTATCACTCAGGTTGGAAGAAAAACATCAATAAAAAGTCGAATAATTGCAGTAAGCCAGCAGATACTGCGTTATGATAGAGAGAGTAAGAATGAGATAACCTCAGACTCTGTGACTAATATACTAAAAGCCTTAGAATCATCAATTAACACATACGATATGATAGTTTTCTCTGATTATGGAAAAGGTGTTTTAACAAAAGAGCTATGCCAAAGTGTTATAAAGCTCTCTAAAGCTAATGATATCAAGGTTTTAGTAGATCCAAAAGGGAGTGATTTTTCAAAGTATAAAGGGGCTTACCTTTTAACACCAAATAAAAAAGAGGCAATCTTAGCAACAAACATAGAGATAAATGATGCAAAAAGCTTAAAAGAGGCTCTTTTAAAACTAAAATCTGAATGTAATTTAGAAGTTTCACTTATTACATTATCGGAAGATGGAATAGCTACATTAGATAAAGAAGTAGAGATATTTCCAACTGTTGCCAAAGAGG
>QNZS01000043.1 GCA_003978465.1 Sulfurimonas sp.
CACCCTGTTTCTCAAGCAGTAGCTGACCATATCAAAATAGACCAAGCATTTATCGGTTCATGTACAAATGGGCGTTTAGGTGACCTTAAAATTGCATCTGAAATTCTTAAAGGTAAAAGAGTTCACGAAGACGTTCGTCTTATCGTAACTCCAGCCACTCAACGCATATTAAAAGAAGCATATAGACTTGGATATATGGATATCATCATCGATGCAGGTGGCGTTGTTTCTAACCCAACTTGTGGTGCTTGTCTTGGTGGATATATGGGAATACTTGGTGATAATGAAAAAGCGATAAGTACTACCAACCGTAACTTTGTTGGTCGTATGGGTTCACGCTCATCAGAAGTGTATCTTGCAAACTCTGCTGTTGCTGCAATTTCTGCTATTACTGGTTACATTACAGACCCTAGATAGAAATATGATAAACCTTCCATGTGTAATCTTTGCAGGTGGGAAAAGCTCAAGAATGGGAGAGGATAAAACTCTTCTCCCATTTGCAGGTTTTACAACTCTCACAGAATTTCAATACTCCAGACTCTCTAAAATATTTACAAATGTTTACATCTCATGTAAAGATAAAAATAAATTTCCCTTTGATGCAAACTATATAATAGACAAAAAAGTTCAAGACACTTTTGCACCAACACTTGCTTTTGTTTCTATATTTGAGTCTCTTAAAGCAGACTCTTTTTTTGCCATTAGTGTTGACTCTCCTTTTATAAACGAAGAGACTATTGTAAAACTTATATCCAATGACTCCCAAGAAGTAGATGCAACTATTGCAAAAACAGAAGGTGAAGTACAACCCCTATGTGGAATTTATCATCGCTCTTTACTACCAGCATTTGAGACAATGCTTAAAGAGGATAGACATAAACTTAACTTCTTACTTAAAAACTCTTTAACAAACTATGTCATATTTAAAGATGACGATACCTTCTTAAATCTCAACCATCCACATCAATACGAAAAAGCACTTATATTAATTCCTAGCTAATTGTTAACACCTCTTCGCTATAATAGAAAAAAGCAAAAGACACAACTAATGAACTTAACACATTTAGACGAGAATCAAAGACCGAAGATGGTTGATGTAAGCGACAAGCAGGAGACTACAAGAGTAGCTGTTGCAAGTGGTATCATCGAGATGAGCCAAGATGCTTATGATGCTATTGTAACCGAGAAAACAAAAAAAGGACCTGTTTTACAGACTGCAGTTATTGCAGCTATTATGGGTGTGAAAAAAACAAGTGAAATTATTCCTATGTGTCATCCTTTAAATCTTAGTGGAATAAATTGTGATGTAGAAGAACTTTCAGAATTACCAGGTTTTAAACTTATAGTCACAGCTAAACTCAAAGGTCAAACTGGGGTTGAGATGGAAGCACTAACAGGAACCAGTATTGGGCTTCTTACTATTTATGATATGGTAAAAGCTATAGATAAGAGTATGATTATACGTAATGTACAACTTGAAACAAAATCAGGAGGTAAAAATGGAGACTATAAACGATAGTAAGCAAAAAGTTCTTATAGAATATCCTTGTAACTGGTGCTATAAAGTCATAGCAAGTGAAAAAGCTGCACTTGAGCAGGCAATCCGAGATGTTATAGATGAAAGAGAGCATACTATTACACCTTCAAACAAGTCTAAAACAGGTAAGTATATCAGTATGAATCTTGACTTACTTGTTCATAATGAAGATGACAGAACTTTTATTTTTGATGCACTCAAAAAACATCAAAATATTAAAATGGTACTTTAAAAAGGAAATACAATGGCACATACAATAAACGACAATCTCGAAGCTGTTTACAACAAAAGACTTAAAACTATCGATAAACGAATCCTTTCAGCAATAGAGGAAATTAAGATAGATTTTGATTCTCTCACTTTAGAAGAAGTTCGTCAAGTGGCTACATCTATTATTGATTTAGAAACAAAAACTCTTCAGGATGATGTACAAGCACTGATAGACAAAAAAGAGGCTATAGAGCGTGAGCTAGAAAAGAAGTCTGATGCCCTTCAAAATACTAAATACACTATTTTTAATGTACTAGAAGACGAAGTACTTAAATCTGAAAATACACTAGCCAAACTCCATCAAGTGAAACTTCAGTCTATTGACCTTTATGATATTCTAAGCGAGATGGTTGAGTCTGCCATTATCACAGCCTTAGAAAAAGATACTCATGGTGATATCACAGAATCTAATACCGAAGTTATAAAAGAAATAAGTTATGCATCTATAAAAGAAGGTTCACTCAATACTATACGTGTACGAAAAATTCTCTCAACAATTTTAGTAACTGCAATTGATATTGCAGAAGCAACACCAAATAGAGGAGAGCAAATTCTAAGTTCTACTCTTCACGGTATGAGAAGTGGGCTGATTAAATCAATCGATAGATTTAAAAAGCGTCTTGAGTTTATGCCACTTGAAGCTAAACATATACTAATAGAAGACTACGATACTATTATTGAAGATTTAAATCAAACAGATACTCTTTTCTCTCAAGTAGTTACAACACAAGCACAGAAAAGTTCTAAAGAGATTGAAAACACTCTTACCAAACTCAACCATGAGATGGCATATGACCTTGAAGAACTTATTTTAATCTCTAAAGAAACAGCAGACATAATGAAAAGTAGATTTTCTGTATTTGCAAAGAATGCTATGAAACAAGCAGATATAGCGATGCACTCATCTACGGCACAAGAAGCAAAAAGAATGGGTATGCAAGTATTTGGTGTAGCAAAAGTTGCAATAGGTAATGCTATCAAATCCGCAAAAGATGCAATAGACAAAAAATAAGTTTACAACAAAAGGACTTCTTATGATGATTCACCCAGCGACAGTACACTTTGCCATTGTTTTACCCGTAGTAGCTTCAGTATTTGGTATGGCTTACCTCATAAATAGACAAGAACTTTTCTCAAAAATTAGTACAATTCTCATGTTCTTCACAGCTTTAGCTATGGCTGGAGTATGGTATAGTGGCTCAGTTGCTGGTCCAGAGATCTACGACTTCCTTAGTGAAGATGGTCAGAGTACCCTTGTTGCACATAAAGAGCTAGGCTTATATCTTGCGATATCTATGGGTTTAGTTTCTCTTTTAAAAATTATTGGCTGTAAAATGAAAAAATTCTTTCTTGAAGCCATCTCAATTATTGCTCTAATAGCTATAATGTTAGTAACTTTTATACAAGGGAATATGGGTGGTGCATTAGTCTATAATCACGGAACACCTTTTAAGTCGTTTATGATTATGGACACCCTACACGAAGCTGCTATTGTCGTAGATGAAGAAAGTGAAGATACTGCTAAGATTGAAGTATATCAAGAAGCGCTAGAGGATATTGAACTCATCCATGAAGAAATTGAAATATACTATGGTAATAAAGCCAAGCAGGAGTAAGCATTTCAAGTAAAAATAAGACAATGCAAGCTTTAATTCTGAAAGAACTAAAGCTTTATAAAAAAGATAAGTCAAATACTAAACCACTCCTTGAGAGTATGAAAGATATTTCTCTTTGGCTAATTGAGAAAGAAAAATAATGAACATACTTTGCACCTCACTCTACGAGCAACAACTCAAAACAATTTTAGAAGATTTTGCTGTAGAAGATTTGACCGCAACAAAAAAATTTAAACTCTATTTGGATACTATATTAATAAACCTCCCAACAAAAGCAAATAAATATAAAAAAGCACAATTATTTGATGATGAAGATATAAAAGAGATAGCTCATGAAGATTTTAATATACTCTTTTTTATAGATAAGATAAATAATAATTATCTAATTTTAGCAATTTTACCAAAAGACTAAGCTTCGAAAGTGTTTCCTATTGTAACTTTCTAAAGGTTCAGCTTATATATATAATAAAAATATCATATAATTCTTGATTTTTACTATAGTTATTCATATAAGTGGCATAATATATCTTAGAATTGATCTATATTCTTCAAAAGGCAAACCAATGGCTGATAATAAAAATCTAATTAATAGAAGGGGTTTTTTTAGAAAAGCTGCTGCTGTATCTGTAACTGCACTTTCCGGAAAATCTCTACTAGCAAATGAATTGGCTGAGAAAGGTGATCCAGCGATAATGCACCATACTAAATGGGGCCAAAAATGGGGTGATCCTGTAAGTGTAAACTTATATGGTATGCCATCAGCTTATGAGCATAATGTAACTAGAAGAAATACTAAACTATTAGCTTCAGGTAACTTTAGAGCATCTATTGCTGTAACACCTATCCATGAATCCCAAGGTATTATCACTCCAAATGGTCTTTTCTTTTCTCGTTCGCATGGTGGAACTGCACATGTAGACCCTAATGAGTATCGTTTAATGATTCATGGTTTAGTTGAGAAACCAATTGTACTTACCCTTGCGGAACTTAAGCGTTATCCAAGTGTTACACGCACTCACTTCATTGAGTGTCCAGCAAATGGTGGACAAGAATGGAGAGGCCCACAGTTTAACTCTGTACAATTCGCTAAAGGTTTTATGTCTTCTGCTGAGTGGACTGGTGTTTACATCAAAACTATTTTAGAAGACCTAGGGCTGAAACCAACTGCACAGTGGATGCTTGCTGAAGGTTCCGACAACTCTAAAATGGGTAGAACGATTCCTGTTGATAAAGTTCTTGACGATGCAATGATCGTTTGGGGACAAAATGGTGAAGCACTCCGTCCTGAACAAGGTTACCCAGCAAGACTACTTGTTCCAGGTTGGGAAGGAAACTTATGTGTTAAATGGCTTCGTCGTTTAGAGTTTTCTCAAGAGCCTTGGTACTGTAAAGAAGAGACTTCTAAATATACAGACCTAAAACCAACAGGTAAAGCAATCCAGCATTTCTATGCAAATGAAGTTAACTCGACTGTTACTTCTCCATCTCCAGAGATTCCATGGACTGATCTTAAAGATGGTGATGTAGTTGAAATCGAAGGTCTTGCATGGTCTGGCATGGGAACTATTACTGCAGTTGATTTATCTTTTGATGGTGGAAAGAACTATGTTAAAGCAAATCTTAAAGGTTTAGTTCTCTCAAAATCTTGGACTCGCTGGTCTTATATGCATGCATATAAAAAAGGTGAAAAACTTTTACTTACTTCACGTGCTATTGATGATGCTGGTTATATTCAGCCAACTATTGACCAAGAAATTGGAGTAATGGGTGTTGAAGCTGTTTACCACAGAAATGCGGTAGAAACTTGGGAAGTGACAGAAGAAGGAAAGGTGAATCATGTTCAAATTAGAAGCATATAATAAATTACTAGTTTCTGTTTCAGTAGCTGCAGTAGTTACATTGTCTGTAGTAGGCTGTACGGAGGGAGGTTCTCTACCATCAGCTTCTAATACTTCTGTTATACTTGATATAGATGGTGGAGTTTCATACCCAGTTGTAAATAATAAAACATCTGATTACTATGTTAACCCACAAGTAACAGGTGCTAAAATAAATAATGGTCGTATTCCAAATGCAGCAGAGCTTGCAAAATGGAATACAGACTTACAGCCCGTTACATCATTAAGCCCTGAGGGTCATGGTATACCAGAAGGTAGTGGTTCAGTTGAAGATGGTGAGACACTTTATGAAGAGCAATGTGTTATGTGTCATGGTGACTTTGGTTCAGGTGGTGGTGGATACCCAGCACTTTCTAAAGGTAATGCTTACGACTTACAAAAGACTTTAACTAACAACAGATGGAAAGATCCAGAAGCTGCTGGTCCAACTCGTGTATTTGGTTCTTACTGGCCTCAAGCTACTACTATGTGGTGGTATATTAGAGATGGCATGCCTCACCCTTTCTCAGATAGTTTAAGTGTAGATGAGACTTATGCGCTTACTGCTTATATTTTAAACCTCAATGAGATGGAAATAGATGGTGTTGAAGTTGATGATGAGTATGTACTTGACCGTGCAAAATTCTTAAAAATAAAAATGCCGAATGTAGGTGGTTTTGAACCAAATATAGCTGGTGCAGATGTACTTCCTAGTGTAAAGGCTTACTTCGGTAAAGCACAAAATTTTGGTGGACTTAACCTTAACCAAGGTGCTGTACGTTGCATGACTGACTGTCAAGAATCAACTGTAAAAGTTAGACATATTTTAAATGGCGGAATCAAAGATTTCCTTCCACCTATGAATGTAACAAGAGACCTGCCAACACAAGAAGTTGTAGCTCTTGATATTAAGAAAATATATACTGAAAGCTGTGTGGTGTGTCACTCATCTTTCCTATCGCCAGGAAGTAGTGACTGGGCTGGATATACTCCAAAAGGTATAGACAAAATTTATGATAACGGGATCAATGGTACTGATGGTGGTATGCCTGCTAAAGGTGGATCTGATCTATCAGATGCAGATTTCAAAACTATGGTAGATTATTTAATCTCAGGAAAAGTAAAATAACAAAGGAATAATTATGGAAAGAAGAAACTTTTTAAATGTAACGTTAGGTGCTTTAGCTTTAGCTGTTATACCTGCAAGTGTTAAAGCTGAAGACTACAGGACAACTAAACCTGCTGTATGGTCTGCACATACTGTTGATGATGCTATTCAAGCAATGTACGGAAGTACTACTCTGATCGAAAAGGGTGTTTCTTTAAGGGCTCCAGATGTTGCAAGTAATGGTGGAGCAATCCCTGTTGATTTTTCAACTGACTTGGATATCAAATCGATTGCTCTTTACCAAGATGCCAATCCTGAGGCTGCTGTTTGTGTATATACTACAAACAAGTACTCTATAAACAACTACTCAGTTAAAATTAAAATGGGTAAATCTGGCACTATTACAATTGTTGCTGAAGGTAACGACGGTAAACTTTATGCAGCTAAGAAAACTTTAGAGGTTGCACTTGGTGGATGTGAAGGTTAATCCCTGTACTCTCAAGAAATAGAAAATAATCAATAAAGGTATATTATGAAAGTAAAAGCAAAATTAAAAAATGGTGTTATCAAAGTTAAGACTATGGCTAAACACGGTATGACTACATTCAACATGATGGAGAAAAAAACTGGTAACCGTGAAGATGCAAATTTCATCACTCATATCACTGGCACCATCAATGGAGAAACTGTTCTTGATTTATCAACTTCACAGTTTTTATCTAAAAACCCTATTTTCAAGTTTCAACTTAAGGGTGAAACTTTCAAAAAAGGCGATAAATTACTTATTAGCTGGGTTGACCGCAAAGGTAAAACTGGTAAAGGTAAAGGTAAAATCAAATAATAAGCATTTATGCTTATTAAGATTTACTCTTACATTACAAATGATGATAAACTTTTTTTTTAAATATTTATCATCTTTGTCCTTCAAGAAACAACTTTAAAAACTCTGGATACTTTAATTATGATAGGTACTGTAAAAGAACTTTATTTTACACAAAACGATACGAATAAAACTCGTCAAAATGTAGAGAAAATTTCTGTTGATAATGCTGGTGTAAAAAAAGATAAGTTCTATAATAAAAATCCTAGGCGAGCAATCCTTATCACTTGTGTTGAGAGTTATAATTTAGCACAAAAAAATGAGATAAATATTCAAGCTGGCTCTTTAGGTGAAAATA
>QNZS01000032.1 GCA_003978465.1 Sulfurimonas sp.
TCGTTCGATCTAAGCCACGATAGCCCGAAACCCTCACATTGACCCATCTTTTCTTAAGTCACAGCTTTTCCACAGAACTGTCCACATATACATGGCACGGTTGTTGCTACGTGAAGTACTCTTATCTATACACGGGGAAATTCTCAGAGCTAACAACACGAGTAAATTAATTTAATCCTTTAATATCAAGTACTTGTGTACATTTTACAAGTTAACTTGTTGATTCTTAAGGATTAAATTAATTTCATTTAGGGGTTGACATAGTCCAGCCATTAATTCATTCTGTGTCTCAAGCCAGACGCAAACAGCAAGCTGGCATTTACTTAAAAGTGAGGATTTAACAATGGCTGATAATACAACAACCCCAAATGTAGACCTTCCAGAATCAACCTTGAAATCGGACGAAGTTATTCAGAGCGATACTAAATCGTTCACAGATTATGCCCGATTTGTTCTTTCTTCGGAAAAGAAAACCAAGCGGGAGTCCACGAAATTCTCCGATATGTGTGGCTCGTACTTGAGCACTCCGACTAATCGGGAATTATTGTCTGATATGTTGGATTCTGAGCTTCAACGGGTATTTACATCTTCGGGCAAGACAGAGCACAAAATGGTGGAAAAGAAGTTTCAAAATTGTATCAACCAAATCACAGGCGATACCACCGACAAAGATACAGGCGAAGTCAAGAAAACTCGCCCGGAATTTGGATACACTGGCGAGCCGCTGGCCTTTAAGGGCAAGGATGGACAGGGTACAAAGGTTGATTCTGAAATTCTAGATCCAAAGGGTAAAGTTGGTTTTAAACATATGTCGATTCAGGAGCGGAAAGTCGATGAAAAGGTTTTCAATACTTTGGATTATCTGCGGAAAGCTTTAGAAGTGTGTGATAGCAAAGCGGAGAAAGGCGAAGGGCAGACGCTTTCAAGTGACGAGCTTGTTGAATTGGCTCTTGCTCTGGAACTGCATGCTGACTCATACTTGACCAAAGACGAAGATGGCAATCTGGTTGCACTGCCAGTATAGACCACTAACAGGCGCACGGACGCGCCTCTACTTATAAGTAAATTCGAAATAGTTTACTTATAAGTAAAAACACCACTAACACCAATAGGAGCATAGCAATGACCAAACGTAAACAATATATCGCTTCTGGGACTATCTTCGAGGAACTACCAGAGCATAGAAAAGTAAAAGGGAAACAAGCGTATATCAATGCCTTGTGCGCGTTGTTCGTCAGAGCTACCTTGATGAACACTGAGGCGGGAGAGGATTGGCAAAAGGATCGTATCTGGCGTGATCACATCAATTTTTATGGCCCAATTCTGAGTGAGGTCATGGGTGCTGAAGCCTACGAGAATTGGATTGAAACGGGAGAAAGGGAAGTACGTCCCAATATATGGGTAAAGGACTTATAGCTTGAAGGCATATAAGGGGCAAGGATGCCCCTATATCAAATGGCAAGCACCACACACACACACACACGGAGAACTATTATGCACTTCGATCGCTTCGACATAGCGCAAGCCTACTACCTTTTTTATGTTCTTAACTATGAGGGTATGTTTAGTCCCTCATATCAGCGTCTCTGCATCCTCAAAAAAACCTACCGACCCTGTAACGCCGACCAATTTTTATCAGGTCTTACAGCCAACGGCAGAGCCATATACGACCGTCTAGTTGAGTGGTTCCCTAATGCCGATGCTTCGGTAAGCTTGGCATTCGGTCGCAAGAACCTAGGCTGGTGAACATGTCATAAGAAAAAAAGTTGATTTCTACTTATAAGTAGGTGAAACCATGAACTTAAAAGCACAACCAAAGCTGTCAAAGGCAGGGAAAATGCCTTGTCCATCTTACTCTTTTAATGCTGGGGTAACATGTCCGGGTAGTAGACGTAGAGTTAATGGCAAGATGGAACTTGTCGGCGTGTGTGCTGGGTGCTATGCTCTAGATGGTAACTATAGGTTCCCGAATGTTAAAGCGATTCGTTCACACAATGAGCAAGATATTTTGCGAGATGGGTGGGTTGAACGAATGGTAGAGTTATTGCAATCAGACCGCTATTTCCGATGGTTTGATAGTGGGGACTGTTACACCATTTCACGAGGTGAAAAGATTCTACAGGTCATGGAACAAACTCCATGGTGTAAACACTGGATGCCAACTAAAATGCACCACGTAGGCGCAAAGTTTCGAGCTTTGTTTGATCGAATGAATGCTCTACCTAATGTGGTAGTGCGATATAGTGCCCTAGACGTAGGCGAAACCTTGACCTGTTCGGCTCCTGTTAGTGCTGTGGTGATTGATAGTACACACAAGCCAGAAGGATACAAGATGTGCGAGGCGTACACTCGCAAAGGGAAATGTCATACTTGCAGAATGTGCTGGGATGCATCAATCAGTATTGCCTACCCAGTGCATGGTAGAAAGTTGATTAAATTAACTCACTTATAAGTAAGGAGTAGTAGTAATGGAAGAATTAGAAAGGGATCGAGTGTTAAGACGCTGTGACGATTACGACAGCGATAAATATAACGTAGTGTACAAGGATGGTACAGAAGAATCGATACGTTTGAATGTGTGTGGCTATGATCCTTTTGGGCCGCCATTGGTTCTTGATTTGCTTGATGATTTAGACTTAAAATTGGTTGATTATGTACACGTTATTTGATTCTTACTTATAAGTAGAAAAGGGGACAAGAAATGATTAAATTCAATTTAGTAGTAACACGCCATCAAGGTCTAGTCGATTATCTATTGGCTGAAGGGCTGATAGATGATGACACACGGGTAGTTACACACGCATCTAAAAGAGATGTACTTCATAAGCACGTTATAGGCGTGTTACCTCATTCTTTATCTGCAATGACTAAAACATTTAGTGAGATTCCTCTTGATTTACCGCCAGAAATGAGAGGAAAGGAACTATCAGTAGCGGATATCCGCCTCTATAAAGGAGTTCTTACGACTTATTGTGTGTACATACCTGATTCAGATATTTTGAATGAATTCTATCCAGACCAGGAGTAATAGTAATGTGGACTAAGTATGAAACAGAAAACTACGTGTATGAAACAGGCCCACTTTGGAAGCATGAAGTAGATTTGTTTGCAAAGTGGTTTGATTTAGCAATAGGGACTGATTATGCAGTAGAGAATCAAGGCCCGAATGATGCTAGTACAGAATGGGTAGACCCTGATTCCCATGATCAGTGGATCTTTATGGGGTACGAGATGACCCATAGGGAAGTTGATTTGTGTACACAATTGGAAGATGCTTTTATTGATGAATCAGATTGTGGTAAGACGCAATATGTATCTGATTTCTTTGAAATGTGTATAATTAAAGGTCTTTTTACCAGAGAACAATTAATACTTTTAGTTGATGAGACAATCGATTCTGGAGAACATATTTTTACAGGAGCAAGCAGATGATTGATGCTTATATGTTATCGATAAGGGGATTGGACGATACTATAATAATTCTCTTGACTGCGGAGGTAGTAGGGTTTATACTGATTCTACTAGGTGTTTTTTTGATCAAAAGGAGTAATAGAAATGAGTGATCCACGAGATGAAATGATGAAACATAGAAAGATCATGGAAGATCTTGAAACTCCAGAGCAGGAATATGAAGACCTGTCGTGGGAGGATGTAGGTATTGATGGGGGGATGTACGATGATGATCCCTCGCCTTATTCGGGTACATATGGGGAGGAGTAGTAATGGATATGGAATTGTTTGAGGCGGATAAAGCAGACAAACTGCTAACCTACTTAGAAAATGAATTGTTTGAAGATTGCCCTCATTCTGAAGCAAGAGCTACCATAACGTGTATGGCAGTGGTGTCGGCTCTATTGCAAGACGAGGCTCTATGTCACAAGATGGTAGCAGCAGTGTATAAAATGGCTAATGAGTACCACGAACAATATGGTTTAAAACACTAGGAGGAGTAGTAATGGATACGGATATGAATGTAGAGTATGAAGAAACTGAAAGGTTTCTACAGTTGATAAACTTCTGTCAATCCCTCGACGCAAATAGTAGCAAGCCGCAAGAGTGGTTTGTGAACGTGTCAGGTGCGTTGGAGCATGTTCGTAAAGGTCATGGTTCCAGACCGGATTATGCCTTGATGTTGCATGGGATCGCTACAACATTGGTGAGTTCACGTACTCCTGACCTATTCTATTCATATGAGGAGTGGGAAGAGTGGTCAGACCTTAAGCGTTTACTGCTTAAAGAAATACATGATTATATGAGTTGGCTTAGGTCATCTTATTGGGTACACATGCCTTCTCTTGAAGTGTGGAGTCAGCCATTCCGTTTTAGAATGGAGGATGAACAAAAGGAGGCATACTACGGCGCGTAAGTGGAGGGCAGAGTGTATTTATACAGGTTTCACTTATAAGTACATTCTGTTCACTACTGAATCCTGTAAGAGTGTGTATATGTTTAAGAAGGGATTAGAAGTCAGGAGGCTATATGAACACGAATATACCAGAGGAACTAGCAACATATCTAGAGAGTAACTCATGGGAACGAGTGGCTGTCTATTTATGGGAGCTTGAAGGGTATTTCCAAGCTCAGATTATTCAGTGTGAAAACATATTAAATAGATTGGATGAGGCAGATCAATGTGTGTCTTCACCTGTATTAGAACTAATGTTTTTCCAACAGGGAGAACAAGAGTACTACTTACAAATGAGAAGAGCGCATTACAGCGAGAAACCAGAGGAATTTGAAAAGATAGGTAGAGTCGATCAGGATGACATTGAATCAAATCCTATTTATATACACCATCTAACAACACTAAGTAAATTTATAAATAGTGATGCCTATGCAGATGGTGCCGCAAGGAGGCAGAATGCGATATAAGCAGAGACAGATCAGTTACAAACAGTGGGCGAGGGCTAATAAGCTAAACCCTCCTAGTCGCTCTTTGATGAACATACGACAATTCTCAAAGTGGCTAACAGGGGATAGTAATCGTACACCTGCTCGTATGAGTTGGAGTATGTTCTTACAGACTGACGGGTTTATCACCCTTAGAGTGATTGATCCAAACATTAGGTACACAAAAGGAGCAGTAGTATATGTCACCACTGAACGCACTGTAACTCACTCGTTCCCGTGTACTAGGGAGCAACTAGAAGACTCGTGGGACGAGCTAGTGGGTTGGGATCGGAAGGAGGGTAGTAGTATGTTGATTAAAATGATGAGGAGAAAATATGAAGCTCAAGAGAGAATATTTTGAGTGGTTCGGGGCTGTAATGTGGTTAATATTTAGCCTGTGGCTACTTAGTACACCACTGTTAATGAAGGCTTGACACACATGTAAAAGGAGAGTATCATATGAATGAAAAGGTAACGCTGACGCTGTACGTAGGTGCTTTTCATGCAGTTGATGGTGAAGACACTCGTATAGCTGACAACCGCTTCAAGTTGTATAGAAATAGATCAGAACGGATGTACGAAATGTCTCGACTAGTGTTCAGAGACTATATGCCTAATCTGAGTTGGGGCAGGTGTATATCTACGGTAGGAGAAGGATTAGTAGTAGAAATAATCCAGCCTACAAATTTAATAAAGGAGGGATGGCACCAAGCTATTAATGATCCACGGCAGGTAACACTGCTACAGGACTTCATCAGATGTATGCACTCGTGGGGAGTGTGTGATGAAGATCAACTATGGGACTGGACAGTAACTGTACCCATGTAACTTTACTTATAAGTAGGAGACTGTGATGAGTAAAATAAATGATTTTTTATTAGGTGTAGACGGCGCACCAAGCACTTTAGACTTCGCACTGGTATATGAGCCAGTTATTCCCTGCTCAGGGGATCTTCCAACAGACGATGAGCTACGTAGTTACGAGCCTTCGACCTCAGACTGGGAAGAGTATGCCCAGTGGTGTGTTACTAATGGACTTTAATAAGGAGTTTACACAAATGAATAACTATTCGATTAAGAGTAAGACGCAGGGATTCACAGATCGTATCCCTATGAACCAACGTCTTAAGTTGGAGACAGTTAGATTGACATACAATCCTCAGTTTGGGAGGGACGAGTACTTAGTCCAGTTTAAACAAGGGTTTGGTATTCCTAACTGGGCAGGTGAATCTAATCTACTTGAGCGGTATGCAAGTGGTGAGAAGTTCTTAACTTTATTCTCATCTGTTAGCCAAGGCAAGGCTATGAAGGAGATCCGCAAAGGTGTACAGTTCACAGATATAGCAGATATTGGGAGTATCGTGTGATGCTGTACGTACTACTTGTTGTTTGTTTGTTGTGCATATTCAAGCTACTAGGAAATTGGACAAAGTTCATGTTTAGGAGAGACTAATGAAATATTGGGTAGGATTCAACCAGCACTTTATGATGGACACTCCACTGATGTATAGCTTTAGGAATACACTCCTAGAGGACACAATGTGTGTTCAGTTTATTAAACGAGATGGCTCAGAAAGGAGTTTATTTTGCAGTTTGAGTGCTGAATACTTACCTACGCCTGTCCCGGTAGATGAGTATGCAGAGTGGATACAAAAGATAGCTCCAGTTGTAAACAATAACCCTAACACAAGCTGGACAGTGTGGGATATTGAGGCTGAAGGCTGGCGTAGATTTAGGTTAGATTCAATTCAGGTGGTGTATCAAAGGGATATGTGGCCCAAAGGTGCTAAAGAAGGCTATGTACAGGGTAAGGAAAGCAAAGATGGCTTATTCTATAGACCTAGCCTAGAGATGCGTCCAAAGTACATCAAGGAATGGACAAAGCTGAAGAATCAGATGGAACTTGCACTTACAATCCGTCAACTGGAAAAATAACAGCGACAGGTATGAATTGCTTTTCTGACTGAACAGAAGCAATAATTTTATATTTTTTAAAATATTTATCTA
>QNZS01000025.1 GCA_003978465.1 Sulfurimonas sp.
CAATGATTTATATTTTAATTTAAAAACTTTTAAGGATAGTTTTATTGTATTATTTAAAAATATTCTTAATAAAAAAAGTTTTAAAAATCGCTACTTATTTAAAAATGGTATGAGGGATTATGTTAAAAATATTCATTCATTGAAAAATAAAAATTTTAATATTGATAAAGGTATTAAAAATTCTATTAAAGGTTATTTTAAAGATATAGGTCATTATGAAGATTATACATTTTCATATGAATATTTAAAATATTTTAAAAAAACTATTGATTATTGTAGAAATAATAATATAAAAGTTTTAGTATATATCCCACCAATGTATAGTGACCATTTTGATGCTTTAAGTTCAGCAGAATATTATGATGAGTTTGAATTATTTAAAAAAGAATTAGTTAAAGTTGTAGATTATGTTGATTTTACTGGACACAATACTATTACAAATAATAAAAACAACTATTGGGATAGTTCGCATTTAAGAAAAGAATTAACAGAAGTTGTTATGGCGAAACTTTTTAATGCCAAATCAAAAAAAACACCTCTTGATTTTGGTGTAGCAGTCAATAAAGATAATATAGATGAGCATTTGGAAAATCTAAAAGCACAAATCAAGAGTTATGATTTAGATAAAACATTAGGGAACTAAAATTTATAAAGAAGGTAACTAAAAATGAGTAATGAAGCAAAAGTGAGTAAGTGGCTTAGAGATAATACAGAATTATCATGGAGCAGAACAAAAGGCGATAGTCCTGCCGTTAAACTTGATAGATTATATATCAACAGAAGTGAAGCTTATGAAATTAGGGATTTTATACTTACCAGACTCATGTGCAATAGTAGAGAAGATACCTCTGAAGCTATGAGCTACTATCTCTGAACTTGTATATCCTATTCTTCTAAGTGCTGATACCATAGCTGCATCTGATAAAGGTTGAGTCTTACTTTTAGGGGAGGGGAATATCAAGCCAACTGCCCCAGAGTATTCTTTAGCTTCATTAAGAATACATAATACTTGTGTTGATAGTGGTACGATTAACTCTTTTTTAGTCTTCATCTTTGAGCCTGGGATACTCCACTTCTTTGCTTCTAAGTCAATTTCATCCCAATTTGCAGAACGAATGTTTGTAGGACGGACAAAAGTATTAGCTATCATCTTGAGTGCTAACTTAACAGAAGTGTCTCCACTATACTCTTTTATGTCTTGTAGCAGTATCCCTAGCGGTCTAGGCTTGTCAATAATAGGGTAGTTCTTTATTTCATGCTCTCCTAGTACAAACTTGAGTTCTATAATCTCACAGGGGTTAAAAGTGATCTTCTCAAATGGTTCTTTGTCTGATTGAACTGCATATATATACTTATACACTAACTGTATTGAACTGAATACCTTACGAGCTGACTCAGTTGCACTTCTATCTTTCATAGATACCAGTATCGCTTTAATGTCGTCAGAAGTAATATCGTTTATGTACTTATCACCTATACGAAGCTGTGGAGAAGGATCTTTTTTTCCATCCTTTGTATCTTGAACAAACACATCTCTTTCCCATGCTTTAACTGTTCTGTTGTGATGAGCATCTGATTTATTAACAAGAATATTATCTGTATATAGTTGGGCACATTCTTTAAATGTTCTCTTTCTAACTGTAGTTGCTGCTACTCTTTTAGGGAATGGATTAAGATTGTTTGCAAGATCACTTCTTGCTTTGACTCTCTTCTTTCGTGCATCTGCAAGAGATAGTGCTGGGTATACACCAAATGACTTCTTAATAGCTTTACCATCTAATCTGTATCTAAATATCCAACTCTTAGTACCTGAAGGCTTTATTTGTAAGTATAAGCTGTCTTCATCTGCAAGATTGTAGTCTTTATCAGTGGGTTTAGCGGCTTCTATAGCTTTAATTGTTAGTGACATTATGTGTACCTTTAAAGTAGTCTTGTAGTGATATTATTACGAAGTACACTAAAAAGTACACTTAAGAGTGTAGATAAGTACACATTAAGAGATATGGTGGTAGACAACTAAAAGAGGGGTTCTATCTGTGACATGGTAGTTTGAAGGGGGTATTTACTGTGTTTGATAGGCTATTTTGGTGGAGACGTGCGGGATCGAACCGCAGTCCTAAAACTAATTTTCTACGACGTCTACATGCTTAGAGAAGTTGTTTAGGTTTAATTTTGCTTCACACAACTTGCAAAGCTAGACAAAACGAGCCTCGGGATTCGTATAAAGCTGAGACAGACTTTATATATATCTACATAAGGGTTATACTTCGAATCCGACTTATCTAGAGTCCATCGGTGAAGCAGCCCGTCCTCTAAGAGGGGGTAAAACTTAAGCTATTGCTAAAGCTGGGCGGTAATTTGTATTGTTTGCATTTAAGCAATTGTTGAGCCGTATAACGGAAATGCTCAGTCCGACATGCAATCGTAGACTATCAGCTCCAGTCGAAGCCAAGTCGTCCCCATAAATTTAATTATAGCAAAGTATAAATAATAGTTTCTTTCGTGGAGTATTTTTTCTTTAGACAAGGCGGAAACAAATAAAGCAAACTACAGTTTGTAAGTTTGTTGACAACGAAGTATAAAGGAAAAAGAGTCAATGAAAGTGGTGGCCAATCTCGGAATCGAACCAAGGACACACTGATTTTCAGTCAGTTGCTCTACCGACTGAGCTAATTGGCCACGGTAAATATTTGTATAAATAAAAAGGTTCTTTAAAAAAAACGGTGGTGGCCAATCTCGGAATCGAACCAAGGACACACTGATTTTCAGTCAGTTGCTCTACCGACTGAGCTAATTGGCCGTATTTTTAAAGAGCGAAATTATAGCCCGTAACTACTGAAAGTTAGCTTATGCTAAGATATTTTAGTAAACCTTCTACAATAGTCACTTTTTCAAGCTTTTTTATCTTTAACTCTAAAGTCTCTACTGTTTCATCATGACTCAAGTGAAGTACTTTTTGAAGAATAATCTCACCACTATCATATTCGGAATTTACTTCATGGATGGTAACACCACTTATCGTATCATCAGAGGCTATTACAGCTTCATGAACATGTTTTCCATACATACCTTCTCCACCATACTTTGGAAGTAGAGCAGGATGTGTATTGAGTACTTTAAAATTATCAGTTATGCAAGAGTCAAGTTTTTTCATATAACCAGCTAAAAAGATATATTCACACTCATTTTGTTTAAGTAGTTCTATGAGTCTTGCATTTATGTTTGGGGTGTTTTTTTGATTTACTATATAGCTCTTAATATTCTTGTTTTTAGCTTTTTGCAAAACAGGAGAGTTTGTATTGTTAGAAATGACTAGGCTGATATTGATAGGAAGTTCTTTTGATTCAATAGCTTCTACAATTGTGTCAAAACCACTTCCGTTATGTGAGGAAAATACTGCAATATTTTTCATCTAACGAATCTTAAGACTAATGAGTGCCACTATATTTGAGAGGATAGCAATTATCCAAAAGCGCACGATTATTTTATTTTCTGACCAGTTCTTCATTTCAAAATGGTGATGAATTGGTGCCATAAGAAAGATTCTTTTTTTACGAAGTTTAAAACTTCCAACTTGTAAAATTACAGAAAGAGTTTCTATGACAAATATAGATCCAATGAGTATAAGTAGTACTTCACTCTTAGAGGTTATCGCAAGATAAGCTAAAAATGCACCAATAGCAAGTGAACCACTATCTCCCATAAATATTTCTGCTGGGTGACAGTTATACCAAAGAAAAGCAAAAAGAGCACCGATAAGGGCACTTGCTATGATTACAACTTCTCCGATATTAAAATGGGGTAAAAGAAGATAAGCACTAATCTTTATATGTCCAATAGCATAAATAATAATACTAAAAGTACAGAGAGCAACAATAGAAGGTACAGATGCAAGTCCATCAAGTCCATCTGTTAAGTTTACTGCATTTGATGTCCCAACTATTACTATCACCCATAGTATAAGAGAAAAAGCACCCATATCAACAAGTGGGTGTTTTAAAAATGGAAGATAAAAGTCTGTATTGAAGTCTGCTACAAAACATAAAAAGAAAGAGATTAGTAAAGCAGAAATGACTTGAAGTATAAGTTTTGTTTTTGCTTTTAAACCTGCAAGATTTTCATTTTTTCTAATTTTTGCGAAATCATCTTGAAAACCAATAAGTGTAAAAAGAATGAGTGTTAAAATAGCGCCAAGAGCATAAAGATTAGAAAGTTTAATAGTTAAAAGGGAAGCTAATATGGTAGAAAATATAAATACAATACCACCCATAGTAGGTGTTGATGCTTTTTCTTTATGGCGTTCTGGTGCCCACTTGTTAATAGGTTGAACATTAGAAGTTCTTTGTGCCCATCTTATAAATATAGGGAGTGCAGTAAGTGTAAAGAATAGTGCTAAAAAGAAAGAAATTCCAGCACGAATTGATATGTAGCCTAAAATATGTATGTTAAAAAAATCATGTAACCAGTATATCAATGTAATTCCTGTTGTATATCTGTTTGTATAGTAAAGTGACATTATAGTATAATCATAAATAAATTTACAATATAGGAATAAAATTGAGCAAAAAAGCAATTTTAGTTATTACAGATGGTATTGGTTACTCAGATAAGACTGAGCATAATGCATTTTATCATGCAACTAAACCAACATATGACAAACTATTTAAAGAAACACCACACTCACTTATAGATACATTTGGTTTGAGTGTTGGTCTTCCTGAAGGTCAGATGGGAAACTCTGAAGTGGGGCATATGAGTATTGGTAGTGGTCGAGTGCTTTATCAAGATTTAGTAAAAATTTCTTTAGCATTAAATGAGAAAAACTTAGAATCAAACCCAGAACTTCAAAAACTTTTTACAACTTCAGACAGACTTCATTTAATTGGTCTTATGAGTGATGGAGGAGTTCATTCTCACATAAATCATTTTATGGGTTTAGCAGATATCGCAGCCAAAAATGGTAAGAAAGTTTTTCTTCATCTTATAACAGATGGCCGTGATGTTTCTCCTACCTCTGCACAAAAGTATCTAGATGTAGTTAAAAATCATTTAAATGAAAATGTAACTATAGCTACAATTTCAGGCCGTTTTTATTCTATGGACAGAGATAACCGTTGGGAAAGAGTTAAGCGTGGCTTTGATGCCATAGTAAAGGCAGAACCAAAAACAAACTTTAATCCGGAAGCATATATCGGGCACTCGTATTCACTTGGTGAGACTGATGAGTTTATTGAACCTGTTGCATTTGATGGATATGAAGGTATGCTGGAAGGGGATAGTGTACTCACAATAAACTTTAGAAGTGATCGAATGCGTGAGATGGTTACAGCCCTTGGTGCTAAAGACTTTAATGGTTTTAGTAGAGATAATTTGAACTTAAATCTTGCAACGATTACAGAGTATGATAAGAGTTATTCATATCCAGTCCTTTTTAGAAAAGATGTACCTAAAAATACACTTGCTGAGGTTATAGCAAATGCAGGACTTAATCAACTCCACACAGCAGAGACAGAAAAATATGCACACGTTACATTTTTCTTAAATGGTGGTATAGATGAGCCTTATCAAAATGAGACAAGAGTTCTTATCCCCTCACCAGATGTAAAAACATATGATATGCAGCCTGAAATGAGCTGTGATTCGGTTGGGTCTGCTGTACTTAATGCAATGGATAGTGAATATGACTTTATAGTTGTTAACTTCGCTAATGGTGATATGGTTGGACATACGGGAGACTTTGAAGCAGCAAAAATTGCGGTAAGTGAAGTAGATACTCAGCTTGGAAAAATAATTCAAAAAGCAAAAGACTTAGACTATGCTCTTGTTATTACATCTGATCATGGAAATTGTGAAGAGATGAAAGACGACTCAGGAAATACATTGACAAATCATACAGTTGGTAAGGTTTGGTGTTTTGTTGAAGCGAATGGTGTAAGTAAGGTTGAAGCAGGTGCACTTAATAATATAGCACCAACTGTTTTAAAATTAATGGGTCTTGATATTCCATCTGAGATGGATCACAGTTTAGTATAAATTATATTATAAGGAATTTTTGAATGAAATTTAGTGGAAAAAATGTTTTAGTAACAGGTTCAAGTCGTGGTATTGGTGCAGAGATAGCAAAAACTTTAGCAGGTTTTGGTCTTAAAGTATGGGTGAACTATAGAAGTGGTGCTGCAGAAGCTGATGCAGTTAAAGCAGCTATAGAAGCGGATGGTGGTATTGCTGCGGTTATTGGTTTTGATGTAAGTGATGAAGCAGCATATATTGATGCAATAAAAACTATTGTAAGTAGTGATGGTGAGTTATCTTATCTCGTGAACAATGCTGGTATTACAAACGATAAACTAGCACTTCGTATGAAAACAGAAGATTTTATGTCTGTAATAAATGCAAACCTTACAGCAACTTTTATAGGAAGTAGAGAGTTCTTTAAAGCAGCAAGAAAGAAAAAGTTTGGTGCAGTTGTAAATATAGCTTCAATAGTTG
>QNZS01000031.1 GCA_003978465.1 Sulfurimonas sp.
CGGCAATATTCACACGCTTCCTTTATTGTCATCCAAATATCTAAGTTCTTTTCTGAATATATTTTTTTTAAGAGTGTATGAATCTCTGATAACATTTGGTTTAACATAATAGTCTCCTTCCTTAAATGATTGTTTATGATTGTTTAACATGGATGGAAGCTATTTAAAAAATAGTAGAGGGAAAATTTGTAGTGGGTATTTCACCACTTACTAATGGGTAAAATACCACTTGAGGAGCCTATGGCTCAGGAGGATTATTTATATATTATATCTCTAAATAACGGTGGTATAAAAATGAAATAATATAAATATTTGGTAATACCATCCAAGTCTTTTGCTACCATTAGTGCAGCTGTTGAAGAAGTGTAAAACTTATCACCATCTATTAATATAAAAGTATCAAAATCGTCTAATGTAAAATCAAAGTTTTTTAAATATTTTTGCCCTATAGAAGATTGTAATGAAGCAAATTTATATAAATCCTTTTTATCATGATCAATTACAAAATTTACTGATGCATTACAAAAATTGCAAATACCATCAAATAAAACAATTTTATGCTTTTCGTTAATCATACAAAATCCTTTTAACTTTTCATTATATCCTTAAAAAAAGAAAAATGATTTAAGGCCCTCTGAGCTGATTTAATCTTTACATATAATTTGAGTCTAATAGACTTAACGTGTTTAAGGTCTATTTCATAGTTTTAATCATAAGATAATGTTACTACATATAAAAAAGGCTTCAGTATGACACGTATTACAATTTTAACAATAACTATTATATTCGTAGGACTAGTTTTTTTCAGCAATGATATCAAAGATATATATGATGGAACACAAAAAATTTCTAGCTTACCTAAGGCAGAAGCAGCAGACCCTTCGATTGATGCTAGGTCATTGTACAACAACAAATGTATGAAATGTCACGGTAAAATGGGTACACAAAAAGTACCTGCTACAGGGTTAGAGCTTGCAGGACAATCTAAAGAGGTATTGATGGAAAAGATTAACGGATACAAGGAACTCAGGTATGGTGGAAAGCTTAGAGGGGTGATGTCCTCACAAGTTTCAGGACTTACACCAAAAGAAGTAAATGCAATATCCGAGTATTTGTCAAAACTTAAGTGAGATATATATTTATGGACATTTTAGATAAATAAAATGATGTCCATATTGATCTTTGTGAATGTGGTAAAAAAATAATTATATAATGGTAAGAAAGATACCCTTAAAGACTTTTTGATTATAGCTATTAAATTGTAAAATTTAATACATCCTTTTTATACTCTATTAATTCTGTAAGAGGAAAATTGAAAACATCATGAATCTTTATTTTTGCATCTTCAAAAAAAGGTTCTAACACTGGATGTTCAAAATGAGCACTTAGAACTTTTAAGTCATCCTCAAGAATTAGCAGGACATCAATGACCTTAATTGTACTAAGCTCCTGAGCTAAGACATATCCACCATTTACACCTCTAATACTTTTTACAATACCAGCCTTTTTTAATTTACTCATTAATATATCAAGATAATTTTCAGGGATATTAGCTCTTATTGCTATCTCCCTTTTCTGCAATGGAAAACCAGAAGTATTGTCCTTGATCACACATAATGCTGATAAGCCATAAATTCCTTTTGTTGAAATCAGTGCCATCTTTTCTCCCTCTAAATGATCGTATTCATTTTACTCTCTCGTATAATACTTTATTTTTTGTTTTTATTCAGTTTAAAAATAATTTTATTTATATGTAATATATACATTAGTAGTTTACTATAGTATTAAATTATCTATTTTGCTCCCTATTTATAGGCTTTTACTAATCAATAGTATTTTACTATGTATTTAACAATAGTATTTAACTTGACAATAAAATTAAATACTAGTAGAATGTCAACATAATTAAGAAGGAGAGCATATGAGTGAAACTACATATGGCGAAAAACACTTAGTTGATGAAAATCAAACTCGTATATATGCAGGTTTAGTTTTTTTCATGATGCTAACTTACCTATTAACTGAAAACTCTATTGTATTGTACTTGTTACTTGGAGATATGTTTATAGATACATATATTAGTACAGGGCACAGTCCTTTATCCATGACTTCAAAACTTATAATAAAAGTATCTGTATTAGAGGAAAAGCTTGTAGCAATAGAAAGTAAAAAATTTGCTTCTTATCTTGGGGTGAATTTATTACTAGGCATTGTGATATTGAATCTTCTTGGGTACGAGGTATATTCTTTGTCTTTACTACTTATTTTTGCATTCTGGAAACTTATTGAAGCAACACAAAACATCTGTTTTATATGTTGTTTTTTTAATTTATTAAAAAGAAAAAATATTATATTGGAGTCATTATGAAATACTCGAAAAACTTTACGGAATTAGTTGAAAAAACTATTGTCACAATTTTATGTGACACGGGTGAACACTACTTAAGTACAGGTATATACGACCAAGAGGAATAGCATGTGGAAGAAAAAACATATAGAACACTCGTTAAAACTATATCTTGGCGGTTCATTGGTACCTTAGATACTATGGTTATTGCATTCCTTATTACAGGCAGTTTAAAAATGGCTGCCTCTATAGGTACGATAGAGCTTTTTACAAAAATGGTGTTATATTATATTCATGAAAGAGCCTGGAATGGGATTAGTTTTGGAAAAGTAAAACAAACGGGTAGTGACTACCAAATATAAGGAAGGTTATGCAAAAGGAAGTTCAAAAACTAAATAAACAATACAAAGATATAGAGACTACTGAGTTTATAAAAAGGTTTTTAAATGAGTACAAGGGGAAAATTTCTTTTTCATCAAGTTTTGGTGCAGAGGATCAGGTTTTAACAGATCTTTTAGTCACAACCAAGAAAAGTATTTCTATCTTTACTCTTGATACAGGTAGGCTCCCTTATGAAACATATGACCTTATGCACAAGGTTAATGAAAAGTATAAGATTAATGTAGATGTATATTTTCCAAAAAATGTGAATGTCCAGAGCTTGTATAAAGACCAAGGGATTAATGGATTTTATGACTCAGTCCAAAATCGAAAAGAGTGTTGCTTTGTTCGCAAGATTGAACCTCTCCGTAGAGCTTTAGAAGGAGTTCAGATATGGATTACAGGACTGAGGGCACAACAGAGTGTTACCCGTAAAGACTTAGAACTTTTTGAATGGGATGATGGACTAAAAATCATTAAACTGAATCCCTTAATCGCTTGGAGTGAAGAAGAGATATGGGCGTATATAAGAAAAAATAAATTAGACTATAACAAGCTTCATGATGAGGGGTTTCCAAGTATTGGATGTGCTCCATGTACAAGAGCTGTTGAAGCAGGTGAAGATGTGCGTAGTGGAAGATGGTGGTGGGAAGAGCCAGAACATAAAGAATGTGGTTTACACATAAAGGATAAAACATGATAAGCAAAGAAAGGTTAACACACTTAAAGCAATTAGAAGCAGAATCTATTCACATTTTACGAGAAGTAGCAGCGGAATTTAGCAACCCTGTAATGATGTACTCTGTAGGAAAAGATAGCTCAGTAATGCTTCACTTAGCGATGAAAGCATTTGCACCAGGGAAGCCACCTTTTAAGTTTTTACATGTTGATACCAAGTGGAAGTTTGCTGAAATGATAGAATTTCGTGATAACCGTGCCAAAGAATTAGGTTTTGACTTAGTTGTGCACTCGAATCCTGAAGGAATTGAAATGGGTGTAGGTCCCTTTAGCCATGGTAGTAAAGTTCATACTGACATTATGAAAACTCAAGCACTCAAACAAGCTCTTAATGCTGGAGGTTATGATGCAGTCATAGGAGGAGCGAGACGTGATGAAGAAAAATCACGAGCCAAAGAAAGAATTTTTTCTTTTCGAGACAAAAATCATAGATGGGATCCTAAAAACCAAAGACCAGAACTTTGGAATATTTATAATACATCTATAACAAAAGGAGAAAGTGTAAGAGTTTTTCCAATAAGTAACTGGACAGAATTAGATGTCTGGCAGTACATTTATCTCGAGGGTATTCCTATTCCCTCTCTTTATTTTGCGGCAGAGAGAGAAGTAGTTGAGTACGAGGGGGCTAAAATCATGGTAGATGATGAAAGAATGCCTGAAGAGCTTAGAAAAACTGCTAAAAAAGAGATGGTAAGATTTCGTACACTTGGATGCTATCCGCTTACAGGTGCAATAAACTCTAATGCCACAACACTTCCAGAAATAATAAAAGAGATGTTGCTCTCAAGAAGTAGTGAAAGAGAAGGTCGTCTGATAGATAAAGATAGTGAAGGTGCAATGGAAAAGAAAAAAATAGAGGGGTATTTTTAATGTCAATAAATAATGAAAAAATAACAACAGACATAGAAGCATATTTAAAAGAGCATGAGCATAAAGACATGCTTCGTTTTCTAACATGTGGTAGTGTTGATGATGGAAAAAGTACCCTTATAGGCCGTATGTTATACGATAGTAAAATGATATTTGATGATCAACTAGCATCTGCAGAGAGTGAAAGTGCAAAGTATGGTACAACAGGTGAAAAAATAGACATGGCACTGCTTGTCGATGGTTTGCAAAGTGAAAGAGAACAAGGCATAACTATCGATGTAGCCTATAGATTTTTCACAACACAAAATAGAAAGTTTGTCATAGCTGATACTCCAGGGCATGAGCAATACACAAGAAACATGGTAACAGGTGCAAGTACAGCAGATGTAGCTATTATACTTATAGATGCACGTAAGGGAATACTAACACAAACTAGACGCCACAGTTTCATCGTAAACCTTTTAGGGATAGAGCATGTAGTCATCGCTGTAAATAAAATGGATCTAGTCGACTTTAACGAAGATGTTTACAATGAAATTAAAACAGCTTATGAAGAGTTATCGAATGAACTTGGTATTCAAAACAGATACTACATACCTCTAAGTGCGTTAGATGGCGATAATGTAGTTGATGAAAGTAAAAAAACCCCTTGGTACAAGGGTAAACCACTTTTGGGGCTTTTAGATAGCATGGATATATCTAAAGTAATTACACAAGAGCAGTTTCGCTTTCCAGTGCAGTATGTGAACCGTCCTAACTTAGACTTTAGAGGTTTTTGTGGAACTATCTCAGCTGGAAGTGTCAGAGTAGGTGATAGTATCACTGTACTTCCATCAGGAAAGACTACTAAAGTAAAAAGTATTATAAATGCAGGTGATATTACAGAGGAAAATAGAAGTGTAACAACTACAGAAGTTTATGCACCGATGGCTGTTACTCTCACAACAGAAGATGAAGTAGACATAAGTCGTGGAGATATGATAGTTCATACCAATGCACTTCCTGAAGTCTCCAACTCTCTAAAAGTTATGCTAGTTTGGATGGATGAAAAACCGATGAATATTGGTCGAGTATATGATATAAAAAGAGCAACTTCTGTTATGCCTGGAAGTTTTGAAGATATAGACTACAGAATCGATGTAAACACATATGAAAAGACTCAAGTAGAAGTTTTAGAACTCAACGATATAGCATCATGTAAGATGTTACTGAGTCATCCAATAGCAGTTGATAACTATAAAGAGAACAAGGAAACAGGAAGCTTTATAATAATTGACAGAGTAACAAATAATACAGTTGGATGGAAAGGTGGAGGGATACATTTGAGCAGTTGGGGTCTTGAAAGTAGCCTGAATCTCGAAAATGTTATTATTAGAGATAATAATACTGCTGGATGGAATGGGATTTCAAATACTGGATGGTCTGGTGGTGGTATTGATATAAGCATGTTTTTT
>QNZS01000002.1 GCA_003978465.1 Sulfurimonas sp.
AGCTTGGTCATAATCACTCGGCCAGTCTAAGTTTGCACTAAAAAGTGAAGTAGCTAATAGGATTATAAATAATAAATTTTTCATAATTACTCCCAGTTAGCTATTAAAATTTTAAACACTTTACATAAGTCCTCAACTTCAGCTCTTGTAGTTCTTTCATTTACAGAGTGGATAGAGTCGTTTTTAACTCCAAACTCTATCACCGCTACACCCAAGGGAGAGATAAAGCGTGCATCACTTGTACCACCAGCTGTTGAATGCTCAGGTCGTATGCCTGTCACACTTTCTATCGCACTATCAATGAATCTTACAAGTTTAGTGTCTGTATCGGTTTTAAAAGGATAAGAGCCCTGCGTTAAACATAGCTCATAATCGAGTCCTTTAAAATGTTCTTCTACAAACATTGTTACTTCTTTTTGTGTAGTTTTTGTGTTGTTTCTAACATTAAACATCATCTTAAGCTCATTTGGAGTTACATTAGTTACCTGCATACCTGAACGAATATCAGTAATTACAAACTTGCTTGGTGAGAAAAACTCATCACCATTATCTAAATCAACTCCAGCCATATTTCCAAGTACTTTGGAAATGTTATGAATAGGATTTATCGCTTTTTCTGGATAAGCAGCATGTCCTTGTTTTCCCTTTAAGGTTACATAACCATTGATAGATCCACGACGTCCAACTTTAATAGCATCTCCAAATGTGTTTGAGCATGTTGGTTCAGCAACAACACAGGCATCTGGAAGTAAGTTATTGTTTTCTAAAAATTCTAGTAGTTTTACTGTTCCATTTACTGCTTCACCTTCTTCATCTGAGGTAAGCATAAGTGAAAGTGTACCTTTAAACTCTTTTGTATCTTTAACAGCCTGAGTAAATGCAGCTAAACCACTCTTCATATCTTGAGCACCACGACCATATATAAACCCATCTTTCTCAACAGCTTCATATGGATTTGTATCCCAGTTACTTCCAGCAGGAACCACATCTACATGTCCTGCAAAACAGAGGTGTTCACCCTCTGAGAACTTTTTATAGATAAAAAGGTTTTTTATACCACCCACATCAACTCGTACGGCATCAAAACCTTCAAGGTACTCTTCTATAAAATCTAGTAATCCACCATCATCAGGTGTTTCACTTTTAGCATTAAGAAACAATTTAAATAGATCAATTACATCCATGGTTTAGTATCCTGGATTGTCATAAAAGACATATGGAGTTGAGAAGTTACTCACTTCAAAATAAAGCTTTTTCTCACCTGCATCTACTTTATAGTTTTGATTAATGTCTAAGTATCCATAACCATATCTATAGTTTCTAGATTCTAAACCATTTGTAGAAATTGCCGTTGAAAGTTTATCTATTTTAATATATCGCTGGACAAGCTTTTCACCCATATAAACATCTAAAACACCATCTGTGCCTGTCCAATTCTGGATACTACGACCTATTTTATTTTGTGTTTCCTGTGAACAAGCACTCAGAAGAAGTACTAATGCAAGAAGAACAGTACTAAGTATTTTTTGCATATTAGACTGCTCCGTTTTTAAGAATTCTAAGTGCTGTCTCTTCATCATTAGTTCGCATTAAAGACTCACCCACTAAAAATGCATCTACACCTGCTTTACTTAAGTCTTCTAATTGTCCATGCTCATATATACCACTCTCAGCTACGATAATCTTACCATTTGGAATCAGAGGAATAAGATCATAACAAAGATTCATATTCATCTCAAATGTTTGCAGGTTTCTATGATTAATCCCAATAATATCAGCTCCGGCATAAATAGCCTTTACTAAATCCTTCTTATCATGTACCTCAACAAGTGCTTCCATACCTAAGTGTCTTGTATAACCCAGTAAATCTTTGAGTTCACCTTTAGAGAGTGCCGCGGCAATCAGTAAAATAAAATCAGCACCATGCACTACAGCTTCAAGTACCTGATACTTTGAAACTATAAAATCTTTACGAAGAAGTGGTATACCTACATAACGGCGAATACCGCCAAGGTAATCAAGACTACCTTGAAAAAAATGTGGTTCTGTCAGTATTGAGATAGCACTCGCTCCTCCACGTTCATAAGCTTGAGCAATTGCTAAGGGGTCAAAATCTTCACGGATTACACCCTTTGAAGGAGAAGCTTTTTTTACCTCTGAAATTATTCTGTATGGATCTTCCTCTGTCGCTTGTAAGTAAGGGATAACATCGCGAGGTGCTCTTGCATTAAAAGCAAGTGAACGACCTAACCAATCAAGAGAAAATTCTTTTTCTCGTTTAACTAAATCCTCTTTTGTTTTTTTAATAATATCATCTAAAATCATTTTTTATTTTTACCTTTTTATATTTTTTAAACATTCGTTGATCTTTTTTATATGAAGTTTCACTTCTAGGCTATCACCACCTTTCATCTGAGCCACTTCTTTTATAAGTCTATCTGCTTTTTTGCACTTACCAAGTTTATAATAACCCCATGCTTTAGAGTCAAGATAAAATGCAGACTTTGGATACAGTGCTAAAACTCTATCAATATACATCATGCCTTTTTTCACATCTACTGTATGGTCTATAAGTATATAACCAAGGTAGTTGAGATAAATTGTTTGATTGTTAACTTTGACAACTTTTTCTAACTTAGTTATGACACTTTGCAGTAAAACTTTTGATACTTTGTTTTGAGCACTTTCATACTCATAAATAGCACTCTGACCTAAATAGTCAATATTTAGAGTTTTTGAATATAACTTAGAAGCCAGTACATACGCTTTATCGTAATACTTTAAAGATGAGTACAACTGAAGTAGGACTTCATCATTACTCTTCGATTTTTCTAAAAAATTTGTCAAACCCATATAGTCTTGCTTATATGTATAAATCTTAATAATTCTTTTCGCCACTTTAGAACTTTTATTAAATTCATATAACCTTAAGTGTGTTGTGAGTAATCCAGTAATATTGTTATCATTAGAATAAAAAGCTATTAAACGCAGGTAGATTAGTTTTGAGAAACCAATCATTCTAGAATGAGTTTCAAGATGTGCAATCGCCTCTTTTTTTCTTCCAAGGTTTACATATAAAATGATAACCATTTTATCAAGTATTTTTTCATTATGTTCTTTAGTGTAAGCACTCTCTAAATACTTCACAGCCAAGTCAAACTCTTGGCGTTTGATATAAATATCTGAGGTTAAAAGGTAATCCTTTGATTTTTTTGTCTTACTTGCTAAAAGAACTGAAAGTTTTATAGCTTCATCAAGTCTACTTAACTCAAAAAGTGCAATTACCTTGTATCTCAGTAGTCTAAAATCAAATATTTTCTCTTTTTGTAGTGCATCTACTCTTTTTATAAGTTTTTCGTTTTCTCTCGCCATCAAGTCATTTTCAAGAGAACGATATAGATACTCTTGTTTATCTGATCTTTCATAAAGAGTTGTAAAAAGATCAGCAGCAGACTTGTTATCATATACTTGTTCAGCACGCAGAGCAAAAAGTATGTAAGTATCTTCATTTACAAAAGCTTTTTCATTTCCTTGTATATTTACATTCTCTTTTAGGGAGCATGAGCTAAAGACCATAATACTAATTAAAAAGATACAAAGTTTAATCATCAACTATCCCTGGGTATTCTTCTTTGGATTCATCCACATGTGTTTTAAAGTAATCCCAAAAAGGAAACGTTATACACTCTGAAGGTCTTGCTTCATATATTTTACAACCACTATTCTCTCTATCATAAAAAATAGATTCATAAGAGCCCTTATTCTGCACTTCTTTTATAGAATATTTATAGCTGTGTTTAAAGAGATATTTTATCCCAAAATCATTAACACTTAGCTTTAGTAATGCTAATATCTTAAATATCTCATTTTTTGAAGCATTAATATAACCACTCTTTCCCACACAATATTTACCTTTATAGGTAGCACAAGTATCTTGGTTAAAAGAATAAGGATAACCCTCTTTTTTAATTATAGTTGACATTTTATACTCTGTGTATCTGCTTTTATAAAGATCTTTTTTGTCATCTGTGTATATTCATTCTCGCACATAACAATAAGTGGTTCTAAAACCTTTATCATAGATTTAGAGCCATTTCTTGCATGAACCATTACCAATGAAGCATTTTTTTCTTCTTTTGGATGAACAAACTGTACATCACATATTCGCATTTTTACCTTTGCTAAAGCACTACATATATCCCCAAATGAACTTGGGTCATAACAAAAAACAAAATGAGAATGTGGTTTGAGTAATCGTACAACTTTTTTAAAAAATAAATCTAAGGGAAGATTAGAAGCATATCTTGCATTTATAAGTACTGTATCTTCACTTTTTTGTACACCATCAGGGTAAAAGGGAGGATTTGAAACTATAAAGTCATACTTATCCTCTTCTTCTAGTTCTAAAAAGTTTGACTCATAAAGTCTGTATTCTATTTCATTAACAAGTGCATTCTTTTTTGCATACTTTATAAACAGTTCTTGTTTCTCAACAGCTGACAACCTAACTTTAGCAAAATCCCTTGCAAGAAGTAGACCTACTATGCCACAACCTGCTCCAACATCAAGGAGTTCTCCTTTTGGATTAAAACGGGAAATAAAGTCATATAAAAAAAGAGAATCGGAGTTATAAGAGTAACCTGATACTGGTTGATAAAGTGTCATGAACGAAAGAGACCTTTTTAATTAGATATAATTTGCTTATTATATCCTATAAAGGCTTTACTCTCATGATAATCATTCCTGCACGACTCGCATCAACACGTTTTCCTCAAAAGGTTTTAGCAGACATTGGTGGACTGCCTATGGTTGTTCGAACAGCACAAAGAGTTGCACACTTAGATAGCGTTGTGGTCGCTGCTGATGATGAAAAGATTATAGAAGTCTGTAAGAGTTATGGCATTGAAGCTATGCTTACATCAACCACACATAAAAGTGGAACAGACCGTATTCACGAATGTGCCACTATTTTAAATTTAGCTGATGACGAACTTATTATTAATGTTCAAGCAGATGAACCATTTATAGAGCCTGATGTAGTTGAGTCACTTATAAAAAAACTTAAAATTCTACAGCAGTCAAATGAGCCTTTTATAATGGGAAGCTGTTACAATACCATAAATGCAGAAGCAGCAGAGGACCCCAACCTTGTCAAAGTTGTTTTAGATGATGCTGACAATGCAATCTACTTTTCTCGCTGTGCCATTCCGTATAACCAAGGTGGTGGAGCAAAATACTTTGGACATATAGGAATTTATGGTTTTGCTAAAAAAAGTTTAAAAGAGTTCTGTACACTTAAAGATGCACCTATTGAAGACATAGAAAAACTAGAACAACTTCGTGCTATTTATCATCAAAAAAAGATTAGTATGGTAAAGGTTAGTAGTACTGGTTTTGGGATAGATACTAAAGAAGATTTAGCAAGAGCTGTGGAAATATTTTTATAGGTTAAATTAAGGTTATTATCTTATATTGGAATTGATACAGTTGAAGACTTAAAAAGAGCCGTAGAGATCTTCCTCTAAGCTCTTAAGATCTAACTAGCACGACTTTATGTAAATAGTATAAGTATTTATCAATTTAAATACAACTAATGTACTAGAAGGTAGTGTCTTTTCTCGCATGAAGAATATGCTCAGTTTATATCGTGGACTTAGTAAAAATTTGAAGTTGTAAAAGGGAAAAGAAAGAACTTAAAACTCGAAAACGAGTTTTAAGTTAAAGAAAAAGTGTTAACTAGATGTTATCGCGGATTTGTAGAGATTCTACAAGGTTAAGATATGCTTCTTTGTTAATACGTTTGAAATA
>QNZS01000060.1 GCA_003978465.1 Sulfurimonas sp.
CTCATAATTATTGCTCCTGAATAATTTATGTACAATAAAATATTAGTTGCAAATCGAGGGGAAATTGCTCTCCGAATTATCCGTGCATGCAGAGAACTGAATATAAAAACGGTTGCAATTTATTCAAAAGCTGACGAATTATCCCTTCATACAAAATTTGCAGACGAAGCAATTTGTGTAGGCCCCCCCGAAAGCACTAAAAGTTATCTAAATATTCCGACTATAATTGCTGCAGCTGAATTGACAAATGCGGATGCAATCCACCCTGGCTATGGATTTCTTGCTGAAAGTTCAAAATTTTCAAATATCTGTGCTGAAAATGGTATTGAATTTATAGGTCCTCCTCCTGAAACAATTGATGCAATGGGCAACAAAGCGAATGCTAAAGAAACTATGAAAAATATTGGAGTCCCGGTCATTTATGGATCAGACGGAATAGTACAATCTGTTCAGGTGGCAAAGGATGAAGCCGAAAAAGCCGGATATCCGGTTATGTTAAAGGCTTCTGCTGGGGGTGGTGGTAAGGGCATGCGATTTGTTGAAAATGAAGACCAGATTGAGAATGCATTTAACTCTGCACAATCAGAGGCTGAAATGTCTTTTAATAATGGAGATTTATATCTTGAAAAATTTATTCAAAAACCACGTCATATTGAAGTGCAAATATTAGCAGACAAACATGGAAATGTTGTTTCATTGGGAGAAAGAGAATGCTCCATCCAGCGTAGACATCAAAAGCTCATTGAAGAATCTCCTTCACCGGGAGTTACAGAATTAACACGGAAAAAAATGTATGATTCTGCAATCGCTGGAGCAAAAGCATCAAATTATGTGGGTGCTGGTACTATCGAGTTTCTGTTGGATTCAAATAATGATTTTTTCTTTATGGAAATGAATACAAGAATTCAGGTTGAGCATCCCGTAACTGAAATGGTAATTGGAGCGGATCTTATAAAATATCAAATTCTTTGCCATGCAGGGCACCCTATCCCATCATGGATGAATAATATGAAAACACGCGGACATGCTATAGAATGCCGAATTAATGCTGAAGATCCCGCTCATAAATTCAGACCCTGCCCTGGAACGATTACGAGTTTCCACATGCCGGGCGGGATGGGAATTCGTGTTGATACCCATGTGTACGCTGGCTATACTGTTCCACCAAATTACGATTCAATGGTTGCAAAACTTATCGTTCACGCACCAACTAGAGCTGAAGCAATCAATCGCATGATTGGAGCTTTGGATGAATGTGTTTTTGAAGGAATTAAAACCATTATACCTTATCAAAAGCAGATACTTGAAAATGTTGATTTTCAAAAAGGTAATATGGATACAGGATTTTTAGATAATTTTCAATTTATACAAGGAGAAAAAGATTAAATGAATATACCTGAAGATTTACAGTATACAACAGACCATGAATGGGTTAAAATAGAAAATGGAATAGCCACTATCGGCATTACAGATTATGCTCAGGGCGAATTAGGTGATATCATCTTTATTGAATTACCAGAACCCGGAGATGAATTCATGGCAAAAGACTCAATTGGGACAATTGAAGCAGTGAAAACTGTGGCAGATATATATTCACCCATGCAGGGTAAAATTTCTGAGGTAAACCCAATTCTTGAGGATGAACCTGAGTGTGTTAATACAGACCCTTACATGAGGGGATGGATAATAAAATTAACTAATTTCACCAATAATGATGGTGATTTTTTGACAGCGGACGAATATAAAAAGCTGGTTCAATAGTGCACTTTATTCCCACAACACCCGAAGAAGAAGTTCAGTTACTAAATGGAGCTGCTGTCTCTAATTTCTCGGAATTAATTAAAATAATTCCTCAAAAATTCAGGTTGACGGAAGATTTGGGAATTGGTACGCCTTTTTCTGAAATGGAAATCGAAAGAGAACTAATACAATTAAGTAATTCCAATGCTGCTGATAATTTTTGTTTTTCTGGCGGTGGGGTATATGATCATTTTATACCTAAGGCAGTTGATTTTATTAGTGGTCGATCTGAATATTATACATCATATACTCCTTATCAAGCAGAAGTCAGTCAGGGAACCTTACAGTATTTATACGAATTTCAATCAATGATATGTGAAATCTCCGGAATGGATATAGCCAATGCTTCTCTTTATGACGGCTCCTCTGCTATCGCTGAAGCCTGTCTTTTAGCTCATTCTTTTACTCGCAGCAAAATCATCCTATATTCTGGATCACTGAATCCGCATTACCTCCAAGTTGTAAAATCATATTTAACGGGTCAAGATATGGAGCTGATTCAAATACCGCAAATCAATGGTATTACAGATTTAAACGCTCTAAAATCTTATTCCGAAAATATAGCGGCATTGATTATTCAATCTCCCAATAAAAATGGACTCATTGAAAATTGGATGGAAAGTAAAAAGAAAATGTTAGACCCTAAATCTCTGTTAATTGCAGTATCAGAGCCTTTATCCTTATCTGTGCTAGAACCTCCGGGAAAATGCGGCGCTGATATTTTTGTAGGAGAAGGTCAATCTCTGGGAAATCCAATGAGTTATGGGGGACCTCTACTGGGATTAATTGCCGTAAAAGAGCAGTATAAGCGAAGAATACCCGGGAGAATAATTGGCAAAACGGTTGATAAAAATAACAATGATGGTTTTGTATTAACCCTTCAAACCAGAGAACAACATATCAGAAGAGAGAAAGCAACCTCTAATATTTGTACTAATCAGGGTTTACTTGCATTGAGAGCTACAATATACCTTTCACTTATGGGTGCCAAGGGATTGCCCTATATTGCAACAATTTGCTATCAAAAAGCTCATTATGCTGCTAATGGTATATCTGAGTTAGAAAATTATTCTTTGCCCTATTCCAATGAATTTCTAATGGAATTTGTTGTGAAAACCACCCATTCTGCTATTGATGTCACTAATTATTGTGCTGCAAAGGGCGTATCAATTATGCGAGCATTGACCGATGAAAGCGATTCTTTACTATTAATTGCTGTCACAGAAAAACGAACTATTGATGAAATTAACCATTTAATCAAATGCTTGAAGGAATTCAGTTGAGCACATTCTCAAAATTAGAGCAAATAAGGACATCCCGTGGCGCAGTGGCAATTGCGCTTCTTGATCCCGACAAGAAGAATGACAATGGATTGCTTAACATGCTTCATTTGGTGAATGAAAGCGATTTTGACGCTATTTTTATTGGCGGTAGCTTAATATCTGATAATGAATTTGAATCACGAATTGAAGAAGTTACTAAAAATACAGATCTTCCTGTAATTATTTTTCCGGGATCGTCCAGTCAACTTTCACAACATGCAGATGCGGTGTTGTTTTTATCATTAATTAGTGGACGGAATCCTCAATATTTAATTGGCGAACATGTTAAATCGGCACCAATTATCCACAATATAAATTTAGAGACTATACCGACGGCATATATTCTTTTAGATGGCGGTGTACGTTCATCAGTTGAAGTAATGAGCAATACTTCACCAATTCCAATGAATAAACATGACATTATCCTGGCACATGCCTTAGCTGGCGAATACCTGGGAAATAGACTTGTATTTTTAGAAGCGGGAAGTGGTGCTGAAAATCATGCTGCATCAGAGGTAGTTTCAAATATTTCAAAACAATTGCACATACCAATTGTGGTTGGCGGAGGAGTTAATACTCCTGCTTCTGCACGAACCTTGGTCTCATCAGGTGCTGGCTATATTGTAACGGGAACTAAAATAGAAGAAAACCCTTCAATTAAAGAATTGCAGGAATTTACAAATGCAGTTCATCAATGATGATTAAAGAACCTACAATAGAAAGAAATAATCCATTATGGGAATTAGCTACGGAATATTTATCTCATTTGCAATTTGAACGAAGATTATCAAACAATACACTTTATGCTTATAATCACGATTTAAAAAAATATATCAATTTTATGTATAATGAATTGCAGCTCATGTCAATTGATTCAATTCAATCTGCTCATATAGAAAAATTTGTAACCAAATTAAGTGATGCGCCCAAAATGGAAAATAAAGAAGGAATAAAAAAATCGTCAAGTATTCATAGACTTTTTTCTACTATTCGCGGATTTCACCAATATCTGTGTCAATTACGGATAACTAATAATGACCCCTCACAATTATTAGTACCGCCACGTTTAACTAGAAGTATTCCCACAACATTATTAGTTGAGGAAGTTAACCAGATTATTCAATCAGTTGATTTAAATAAAAAATATGCTCTCAGAGATCAAGCCATTCTCAGCATGCTGTATGCCTCCGGTCTCAGAGTCACTGAATTGGTTGATTTAAAACTGAAAAACCTAATGATGGATGAGGGTTTGATTCGCGTTTTTGGCAAGGGGGGCAAGGAAAGAATAGTTCCCTTTGGTAAAACAGCATTGACCTTTCTAAAACTTTACCTCAAGGAGGTAAGACCTTTCAACTCCAAAAAAGGCAAAAGCCAGGGAATATTATTTCTAAACCATAGAGGAGGAAAGCTCACCCGAATGTCGATTTGGAATATTCTCCATGAAAATACCCTGAGAGCCGGTATTACAAAGAAAGTCAGTCCTCATGTTCTACGGCATAGTTTTGCAACCCATTTATTAGAAGGGGGTGCTGACCTGCGATCAGTTCAGGAAATGCTGGGACATTCCGATATAACCACCACGCAAATTTATACGAATATTGATAAAATTTATTTGAAAGAAATTCACAAAGAATTTCATCCAAGGGGTTAAATGCTATTACGTTTACCAATGGAAGTTTTAATAATATTGCTTCCTATTTTAATATTTTCTCTCTGTTTTCATGAATTTTCACATGGCTATATAGCCTACAAACTGGGAGATCATACCGCTGCAAGAAATGGTCGTTTAACCCTCAACCCATTAGCACATTTAGACCCCATTGGTTCATTGATGATATTATTTGTAGGATTTGGCTGGGCAAAGCCCGTTCCAGTTAATCCTGTAAATTTTTCTAATCCTCGTGTAGATATGATGAAAGTAGCATTTGCTGGACCGGCATCCAATTTATTATTGGCTTTCACAGGTGGCTTGATGATGAGACTTGTTAATATTGTTGGTTTATTGCAAAGTGAAATGTTTATTCAAACCCTATATTTTTTTATACTTATAAATATTTCTTTAGCAGTTTTTAACATGATTCCAGTTGCACCATTAGATGGTTCCCAAATCTTTGGAAATATGATTTCAAAAAACAATCCCGAATTGGCCTGGAAACTTCAGATGTATGGTCCAAAAATACTCATGGGAATAATCCTCATCGGAATGGTTACA
>QNZS01000058.1 GCA_003978465.1 Sulfurimonas sp.
GTGTCTTTGTATCCAGCCTTCTTTGCTGCTTCCAGATGGTCTCCAGAGCGTACATACTCTTCAACGAACACTTGCCTTTGATTAGTTAAGTTGGCCATTATCATGTCTCAAATGATGTTTCAGATTAAACGTTTTAAATAATGCTCAGAACGCTTTCTATAGCAATGTGTTATCGTAAAACAGTCCAATAACTATACTAAAATTATAACATTACTGAACAAGGATTAAAACACTTTAAGTAACTGTTATCTTTATTTAACAACGTATTTCCTAAGTCTCACAGCACATAAAGTAGTGAACTACATGCTCCCTGCTGTGACTACCTAAAATGTGGCGCTGGTATTTTTTGCTTGAGTTCTGATGGGAATAGATTTATCTATTGCTATTGCTATTGATTAAGTGAATTAAATTTTTGTATATTAAATTCACTCTAATCAGACGTGTATTTTTTTTAAACATAACATTTAGATTGAGAAATAACGTGATTGATTTATTTACTGAAGTTACGTGCACGGGTCTTGCTTGCTGAGATTCTTTTGGTTAAAAGTTTTTGAATAATTCATCATCCAAAAGAGTCATCATGGGCAAAAACCTAATTGATTTGTACACAGATTATTTGATCAGTTCTTTCTCCAGTACCACTGCTACAGGACTTTCAACCTTAGTAGACGGTAGTCTAAGTCATGATCAAATTACCACATTCTTAGCAGAATCAGATTTAGATTCAAAAAGTTTGTGGTTAAATGTAAAACCGATGGTTCGAGAACTGGAAAAAGCCAAAGGCACCGGTGTTTTAATTTTTGACGATAGTATTGCACAAAAACCCTATAGTGATGAGAACGAAATTGTTTGTTATCACTGGGATCATGCTAAACAACGTCACGTCAAAGGAATTAATTTTCTCAACTGTCTCTTTCAAAAGGACGGGATTAGTCTCCCTATTTCTGCTGAGATTATTGAAAAAAACGAATATTTCATTGACCAGAAAACAGGAAAAAAGAAACGCCGTTCCTCAATTACGAAGAATGAACTGATGCAAAAAATGTTGACGGTTGCCCAAAACAACCGTGTCCTCTATGACTACGTGCTTGCAGACAGTTGGTTTTCTTCAGCAGATAACATGAAATTCATTAAAAAAGACCTTCAAAAGGAGTTTGTCTTCGCCCTTAAATCCAATCGCTTAGTGGCTTTAAGCTTAGAAGACAAACTCGAAGGGAAATTCGTTCCGATCGATTCACTACCACTCAATGAAGACACTCTCATTTCGGTTTATATCAAAGGACTGGATTTTCCAGTCTCTTTGGTTAAACAATCCTTTACAAACAAAGATGACTCTGAGGGTGAACTCTATCTGGCGTGCAGTGATTCCTCATGCGATTATTCCCAAATCACAACTATCTACCAAAAAAGGTGGAGCGTTGAGGAATTTCATAAATCTCTCAAGCAAAATGCTTCTTTAGAAAAATCGCCAACTCACGTTAAAAAGACTCAGAAAAACCATTTCTTTGCCAGCATCTATGCCTTTGTCAAACTCGAACAACTAAAAATAAAAAACTCTATGAACCATTTTGCCATAAAAACAAGATTGTACATAAATGCTCTGAGAGCTTCTATGAAAGAATTACATTCTATGAGAGAAGCTCTTGCATGAAAAATTACACTCGGCAAATACTATGCCCGTAACATGAGTTAATAATTTTGGTAATGCACTTAAATTTTGCTGAATGTCGGCATCAGTTCCACCGTAATTCTGTCCGCAAGCAACATGCCTTTTGGCGTCAAACACAAATACTGATCTTCCCAGAACGCGCGTCCCTCGTCGCAAAGTCCATTAACAAAATCATGTTGTTGCTTTTGCCAATGCAATCCAAAACGCTTTTGCCAGTCCTCAATATTAATTCCTTTGCACTGACGTAAACCGAGCATCAGAAATTCGGCTGCAAGCTGTTCTGTTAAAAGTCGCTCTTCAAAATCAACAGGCCAGGCTTTCTGTTCAAGTTGCTTGAGATAAGTGTTGAGAGAACGCACGTTGCCCCAACGAGTTTGATTGTGGTATGAGTGCGCACCAACTCCGAATCCTAAATATTCTTGTCCGGACCAGACTAACAAATTATTTTGCCCCTCCTTGTCCTTCTTGGAAAAATTCGAAACTTCATATTGAAATAATCCGGCTTTTTTGAAGCGTTCAGTTGCCCACAAATACATTTCCTCAAATTGCTCCTGATGTTCTGACTCCCATTTTCGGATTTGCTTATTTTGTCCAAAAGGAGTCTTTTCATGAATTTCCAGACCATACATGGAAATATGTGAAGGTTCACAGGAAAGCGCTTCCTCCACATCATTTTTGAACATCAAAACACTTTGCTCCGGAATCCCAAACATCAAATCAAGGTTCCAATTGTTGATGGGAGAATTAGCAATTACTGTTATGGCATCACGTAAATCAAGACTAGAATGACAACGTCCAAGTTGCTTTAGAGTTGAGTCATGAAAGCTTTGTCCTCCTAAACTTAGTCGATTAACACCAATTTCCGCAAGATCACTGAGATATTCCGGATTTACATCTTCAGGATTCATTTCAAAAGAAATCTCGATATTGTCAGACCACGGAAAACAATTACGGACTTCTCTGAGTAACAAAGACAGTTCCGGAATAGTGAGTCGTGACGGAGTGCCGCCACCAAAATAAATGGATTCAAGGAGATTCTCTCCGGAAAGTTTTTCCTCATCCTTATTCTGCGGTGTTTCTTTCAGGAATTCCGCGCGTCGTTTAATTTCTTCAACCACACCACGGATATATTTACCATGTAAATTGGCTCTATCACGTCTAACCGCAAAGGAACAGAAAGGGCAAATTTCTCTACAAAAAGGAATATGTAAATAGACTGCCGGAATTGAACTATAATTATTTTGATTTTTGTCGGCAAAATTCATTTTTTTTTACTTTAAATATCAGCTAACTAATGGTTGATGTTTGATTTAACAGAAGAACTTTTATATTGATTTTTTAAGCTAGTAGGACTACATTATCAATCCCGGAACTTGTTAGATATTTTGAAAGTGTCACCAAATTATTAATGTACTCGAAGTGGGGTGTCATTCTATTCCGACAGTGTTAAATATTTATGTTTATGATGCTGATATAATAAGTATTATTTTTACCGGGAAAATACAAATAGTTGTGTTTTTTCTAATTTTCGTGAGGCTGAAATACGTTAGTTTCAAGCTTTTTTACCTAAGTCCTGACCGGTCTTTTCCAAGGTCAGCAAACAATGCGATTTTTTCATGATTATTGCATTGAAAATGGCGGATTAGCTTTAAAATCCAGCCTTTAAGTTTTGCACGTTTAAGTATACCTTAATCACCGAAGCGCACCATGGATTGGGTAAACTTCATTTATTTTATAATATAAACCACTAAAAGGCATACATGAAAATCAAACGCCTCTTCACTATGGAAGGTGAAGGACCCTATCAGTCGATAGAGTTTGAAAATCGAAATTCAGTAATACGCAACCCAGACGGCTCTGTAGTCTCAGAGTGGGAAAATGTTTCTGTACCTAAACATTGGTCACAAGTGGCCACTGACATTATGGCACAGAAGTATTTCCGCAAAGCCGGTATTCCCAAACATCTTAAATCCGCAAAAGAAAGAGGCATTCCCGCGTGGCTGCAACCTTCTCTTCACGATCAGGCCAAGGCAGATCAAGAAGCCGCTGAAGCGGAATCTTCCGGAGAAGGAGCGACCATTTCGGAAACCGATGTGCGAGAGGTTTTTCATCGACTCGTCGGTTGCTGGACGTATTGGGGATACAAACACAACTATTTTGATACTGAAGAAGACGCGCACGCTTTTTATGATGAATTATGTCACATGCTGGCCAACCAAATGGCAGCGCCAAACTCTCCACAATGGTTTAATACAGGACTTAACTGGGCTTATGGTTTGGACGGCCCGGCACAGGGACATTATTACGTCGATCCGAAAACAGAAGAAATCATAGCTTCCAAAGACGCATATACCCGCCCACAACCTCATGCGTGCTTTATCCAAGCAGTCAAAGACGATTTGGTACGGGAAGGCGGAATCATGGATTTGTGGACCCGTGAAGCTCGGCTTTTCAAATACGGTTCCGGAACCGGCTCCAACTTTTCAGATTTACGTGGAGATATGGAACCTCTTTCCGGCGGAGGTGTTTCTTCAGGTCTGATGTCATTTCTCAAAATTGGAGATACGGCTGCCGGCGCCATCAAGTCCGGCGGAACGACCCGCCGTGCAGCAAAGATGGTTTGCCTTGACGCAGATCATCCTGATATCGAAAAATTTATTAACTGGAAAGTTCATGAAGAACAAAAAGTTGCGGCCCTGGTAGCAGGTTCCAAAACGATAAAAGATTTGATCAATGAACTCTTTAGCGCAATTCACGGCTGGGGCAATGAGACTGAAAAATTTGATCTGAAGTTGAATAAAGACCTGCGCAAAGTTGCCAAAAAAGCTCGGCTGGCACAAATGCCTTTCAGTTATGTTTATCGCATCATCCATTTGACAAAACAAGGTTACACGGAAGTGGCGTTTGAGGAATACGACACAGACTGGGATTCTGAAGCATATAGAACGGTTGCTGGACAAAACGCGAACAATTCCATTCGGCTCGATAATACGTTCATGGAAGCCGTTGAACAGGACAAAGATTGGGAACTTTTCTGGCGGGTTGAGAAGGTTAAAGCCAAAGCAGAGGGCAGAGAGCCGGTTCCGTGCAAGAAGCTCAAGGCGAAGGAACTCTGGGAAGAGATTGCCTATGCAGCATGGGCTTCAGCAGATCCCGGAATTCAGTTTGATTCAACTATTAATGAATGGCACACATGCCCCGCAGATGGAAAGATTCGAGCATCCAATCCTTGCAGTGAGTATATGTTTCTGGATG
>QNZS01000053.1 GCA_003978465.1 Sulfurimonas sp.
GGAGCAACAAATGTAGAGTTGGTCGGCGGAGGAGAGGCCTCTGGTTCCTATAAGGAATTTGAAGTTAAAGGTAAGGCTTTTACCACAGTCCGCTTTCACTAATTCTACCTTCCAGAATATCCCCAGTCCGGACATTGTGTCCCGGACTGGGGTAGCCAGACAGATCCACTGTTCAGAAGTTCCTGTGTGTTTATGTTGAGCTATAACGAATGAACAACTTGTTTTGTAAGTTAAGTTGACTTTTGCATTTTTAGCCTTTTAAGCAAGTACAGAGTCAAGCGTTTACTGTTGTTACAAATTTTTCCATGAGCAAAGTCGAAGGGAACATTCGGCCAAGATGCTGGTTTCGACTTCGCCCAACCAGCGACTTGTAAAAAACACTAAAATTATTAGCTGCCTTTCTACTAAAACAACGGTACAAAAATGTCGAAACCAAACTCCCCTTCCGATTTTCCTGAAAACGGAATCATTGTTCCACCAAATTTTTCCAGAGCATCCAGTATTAAAGGATATGTAGGGGAAGATTCCAGCAATGCAAAAGTTGTATTCTTCCCTGAATACGCAGCATTATTTAAACGGATTTGAAAGCAGTAATTATTTTCAGCAGTATTTTCGTGCAAAATAATATTGGATTCTTTTGCCGGCACAAGCCCAACCCGGAGTCGTAATTCATTTTCCGGAACTGTAAGGGCAAGTATGTCCAAAGCTGACAACAAAATTTCGATCAACAACAACGGTGCACAACGAATTGAATTCAGTTTGGGCTCACTGATAAATTCCAATTTACGTCCTGGATGCTGTAAAACAAACAGCTTTACCAGTAAAGAGAAGAATCGATCCAGTAAACAAAGATCGGTTGTAGACAATCCAGCGAAATATTGCAAATCTTCAGAAAGAATACCCGATTGTTGGTACCATTTCCGGAAGTCTTTCTGGATATCTCCCGAAAGTGTAGCACCTACTTTTTCTATTAAATTCAAAGATTCTTGCAGCCACTCGCTCCAAGCGTTGAGCAACCAATGTCCGCTCAACGAAGTTGTGGAACCAAGCATGAAATCCGATGGGGATTCTCCGCGGTAAAGTGCCATTTCCACAGTAGCCAATAATTCACGACGCTTGAACGGTTTTACGATGTAACCTGAAGGAGTGGTTTCTTTTGCTCGTTCAATGATGGATTCGTTGGTGAATGAAGTCAAATAAACGACTGGAAGTTGGAACCGCTTACGGAGTTGACGTGCGGTTTCTATTCCGTCGATTTCTCCTGCCAACAGAATATCGACAAGTACTAAATCCACCGACTGTTTTTCCAAAGCCTCCAATGCCTCTTCTCCTGAAGCACAAACCAATGGAACTTCGTGTCCTGCTTCCCGGAGACAGAAAAGGATGTCATCTGCCACAATAGCTTCATCCTCAATGATTAGAATTCTACCTTTAATCATTTTACTCCTTAAAGATCAATTCAAAACAAGTTCCGTTGTTATTTTTGAGACTGTATTCACCTTTCAACTGCTGAGAAAGAATGTGAATCAGCCTCATTCCTGTACTGTGACTATTCTGCCAATTCAGATCTGGTGGCAACCCAGGTCCATCATCGTCAACAGTAAGAAAAATACGCTTTCCGGCTAAAATTTTCAATTTTATGCTAAGCCTTCCTTTCCGCCCCTCAGTAAAAGCATATTTCAATGAATTGGTGATCAATTCATTGATAATCAAGCCACAGGGAATTGTATAATTGACATTTAAAGACACCGGATCCAAGTCCAAATTCAATAAAACTTGATCAGAGGTAATGCCAAAAGAAGAAAGTAACTCTTCGCTCAAGTGCGAAATAAAATCAGGTAAATCGATGTGAGACAATGAAGTGGAATGATACAATTTTTCATGCACCATCGACATGATTTGAATACGCTGTTGCAAATCACGCATAAGTGTCGCCAATTGCTCATCGTGAATATTTCTGAATTGTAAGCGTAACATACTTGAAATAATCTGCATGTTGTTTTTGACGCGATGATGCACCTCCTGCAACAGCACTTCTTTTTCCTGTAAAGATGATTTCAACCGTGTTTCTGCTTGGGTACGTTCCCTGTTTTCTTCCCGTAGTTTTTGGTTAGCCGAACGTAACTCATCGGTACGCTCAATCACCTGTTCTTCAAGTGTATCTTTGTATCCCAACAACTCTTTCTCTGCACTGGTACGCCGTGTGAGTTCTGAATGGAGTTGATGATAATAGTCTTGTAGCGATTTCCGCATCCGATTGAAAGCCACAACTACTTCATTCAATTCATCTTTGCGCTGATGTCGAAGTAATACTAAGGGTGCGTCCAGTTTTTCCGGTGTAACTTCATGGGCATAACGAGCCATTGTGCTTAGGTGCCGAGTAATCAAAAACTGGACTAAAACAAAGATAAAACCGGAAATCAAAAATGTTTTTATTCCCTGTGTTAGCAATATGATCAAGAGTCTTTCCCAAAGTCTAGCGTACACATCATTAAGCGAAGCCAACAACCGTAATTCTCCTAAATCAAAGACCTCCGACTGATGTGTGTAACGTAATGGGAAACGATTCTCCAAAAACTGATCTTCAATTAATTCCCCTTTTATCAATAAAACACCTTCCGGAGAATTAATTTCAGCATATTCAATTTCCGGCAACTGCATCACACCTTCCAGCAATACCTCAGCTTGCCGTAAATCTGTCATCCAGAGACTGTTGACAATACCTCGAAGATAACTGCTTTGAATTTGAGACATGCGTTCCTCAATTTGATCAACATCACGTCGAAAATCAGCATAAAGCTGGTAACCCGTTCCCAACAAAGTAATCAGGGAACTTGCCAAAAGGATATAAACAATTAATCGACTACTGATGGACTCAAAATCAAACAGTCGTTGAAAGGTTGAACTAATAAATTTATTCATGGTTCATTTTGTCGAATAAAAATATCGTATTCCTCCATAAAATTCAGTATAGTTTACATTAATTCTGTCAACATCAAAAAAACGGAATTATTACAAAACTATTAAACAAAATGGTATCTTTAATGAGCATTAGTTTTTTTACAATTTCCAAACATTTTCTACAGGTCAAGATTAGCTTAACTGAAAATCACAGAATTCAAATTACAGTCTAACTGAATACACTTCAAGATTGTCAAATATTTATCATTGCTCCAACAGAGTTTCCCATGAAAAACAATGCATTCAACTATCCGCAGGAGAAATTTCATCATGAATTGCAAGTAAGTCGCGACAAAGTTCGAATCATGGAGTCGACACTTTCAGATTTTATTGAAGAATTGAGTTTTGTCCACAAACAATCATTGCTGCTTAATGAACCCCGTGGAGGCGTCATTTCCGAAGCACTGGCTGATTTACTGGAGGAACTACATTTCACCAGCAAACAATTTACCTTATTGCAAGGGAATCTGGAAGATGCCGTCCAAACTGCATTTGCAAAAGATGCCGGACAACGTCTGCGTGAATTACTGGTCCAACTGATGATCCTATCACTCCAACATTGGGAAGAAAACTCTGGAACCACAAAAATCGAACTTGCCGAACAAAGCGGAATTTGGAAGGTCCATCTAGACAAGGGCTACTTCCGTTTACGAACTTTTGACCGCTACCTCAGCGTTCCCAGTGTTCCTAAAAAACCACGCTGGAAAGATGTCACCCGAACCGCACGGTATGTCCTTGCTTGCGGTGAATCTTCAGTTTCCGATCAGTTACGTTTAACACTAAAGGAATTTCAAAAGCACCTTTTACAAGCTGCCAGTTGAACCATATTTTTTGTCTTTTTCCTACCTTACCGCTCGTCTTTAAGTAAAATCAATAAAAATAATATCTTTTTTTATATTTTTTAACTCATTGATTATATGAGTAATAGATACAAGTTTTTACCGATTTTTCCAGAAATACTTCTTGACACAAATTCAAATAATGCAGTAAAACTGTCAGACAAAATAATGAAACAAATTTTCATTTCAATTAGTACATTTATGTGGAGGATTAAGCGAGCTAATATTGGACACGCTCTACGATTATCTTCTCTGCTGTTTTTGTTTTGGATGTCCACTGCAACAGTGTTAGCAGTTTCACCTCCTTCACCTAGCAAAATTTATAGTTTGGCTTTTTTTGCGCCACGTGGAGAAGGAGATCCGTTTTGGGGACTGTTCATCGGTTTTATGCAAAAAGCCGTAGACGATTTCGGTGCGGAATTGAGGGTCCATTATGCAGATGGAAACCGCGAAAAAATGCGCCAGCAAATTGCAATAGAGGCAACATCAAAAAATCGCGCAGATGTTTTGGTTTTTCCTAATTTCAAAAAAGGTGGTGAAAATTTTTTGAAAATTATTGAAGAAAATCAAGTCCCGGCCTTTGTGGTTATTTCTGGATTCACCGAAGATGAACATGTTGGTCTGCCCCGTGAAAAATACAAGTTCTGGATTGGGGAACTGCTTCCGGCTGAGCAAGATGTAGGTGCTCTGTTAGCCGAGAAGTTGATTGAGGAAGGTTTGCGAATACAATTGGGATCAAACAAACTCCCTCTGGAAATGATTGGCATCACAGGAATTGTCTCTGATTACGCTGCAATTCAGCGTACCAAAGGTTTGCAGCAAATTGTGAAAGACTATCCTGAAATTCGCTTGCGTCAAATAGTTCCTGCAAATTGGAGTGAGGACGATGCCGCTAAAAGTTTTTCGATGTTAAAGCGACGTTATCCGAATGTAACACTGATTTGGAGTGCGAGTGATGTTATGGCACAAGGGGTTATACGCAGCGCAAAGATACTTGGACTAGTTTCCGG
>QNZS01000044.1 GCA_003978465.1 Sulfurimonas sp.
ATATTCTTCTTGTTGTGAGTAGTAAAGACACATATATTTTCTTTGCAGTAGGCAAAGTGGCATAAAGTGGCACGAAATGGCATCAAATAATGGTTTTTTCAATAAACTTCTGGAACCGTAGAAATTTAAGGATTCTTTAACTTCTTGATTTTTATTTCCTGTTCTCTATTCATAAATCTAATTTTATGATGAGGATAGTTACAGGGGTTCATTCAGGTAGGTATGTTTCCCTTCTTCCACTTCTTTCAGAAACTTATTGAATCTTTCTATGAAACCTTTGTAATAGTTCTCTCTTACAAATTCATAAACTATCAATGTCCCTACATCAAGGTCTGGATCACCTTGTCCCTCAATAAGAACACCTTGATCATACAACAAACTTATTACATCACCTTTTGCAATAGGACAATTCGTTTGCACGCATACTGAAAGTATTTGCACCACTATCAAACTTCTCAATTAGTTTTCTTGCGTGACTTTTCATTACTCAACTTCCCTTCCCAATTGGTCTTTTGTTGGATTCTTAAATATCTGACTCCAATTAACATTCAATTTCCTCACATCCAATCCTTTAAAATGAATCTTGTCTAAAATTCTGTCTTTTAAAATAGAAGGGTCATAGCGGTCACTATAGGTTGTGAATGTCATATTGGAGTGATGGTGTCCTGCATATTCCATAGCGAGACCCTCTTCAGCGCCATTTTGTTTCATTTTATTCAAGCAGGTGTGGCGAAATGTGTGTGTATCTGTCTTCCTGTTCTTGAGATTCTTCAATCCAAGTTTTGGCAAATAAGTTACATTCCACCAATGTGAGAAACTACTACTCCAACCACCTTTAGTTTGAAAGTTGTTCTTTGGAAATAATCTTGTCTCCCCTTTTTTTTCTAAAATGTTTCTGTAACGTATCAATCCCACTTCAAGCAATGATGGATGAAGCGGAATCCTTCTATGAGAGGATTTGTTCTTAATACTTTTTCTGTGTTCTGGTGGGCAACAATCACACTCATTTGAGTTAAAATCTATTATCCAAAAATAATCATTCTTTTCCTTATGTCTAACTCTCTCAATATCAGAAATATGTAACTGGCAAACTTCATTCACTCTGGCACCAGTGAATAGCATTATTAGTGGTACAAGGAAGTTACAGTGTCGGTTTGGTTGATTCCCATTGAAAAAGATACTTGATGAGAGGAAAACCTTTGGTTCAAATAATCTGGATACTTCAGCATCAGTCCAGTTCTTTTCTGTTACTGTTTTCTTTAAGTTCTTTTCAGTGGCATTGGCAAAAGGGTTCTGTGTCATTGCAGTATTTCCACAGCACCAATTAGCAAATGTAGATAATCTTCGGAGCGATTGATTCAATGTGTGCATCCCCCTACTTTCAAATTCTTCTAGTTCAGATGGATTCATTTCTAATATTTCGGCAATGGTTTTTCCTGCATATTTTGGATTCTGTTCTCTTCTATTAGGAATTTGTAAAAATTTCTCTTTGTATTCAAAAACTGTCTTACTGGTAATGGCATCAATTGGAATGTCTCCAATTATGTCAATGAAATGTTTTATAGTTGTTTTGTAGATGAGGACTGTCTTTGGTTTGTTGTCTCGTCTTGACCAAAATTGGATAAACTTAGGTTTCACCTCACTTATCAATTCTCCGTAACTTTCAATTTGTTCTCTCGTTTCAATAATTTCTTTTGGTTTTTCAGCCGTAGAAATTTTGACAGTTTGAACGGTGGAGGATGGCGGAGAAACTGGTAAATCCATGTTAAACTTTTCGTTGCATTTCTGAAAAAACATTTCATCAATCCCCGAACCTTCCTTTGATTCCAGAAGTTCCTGTTTCAATTCGTGGCGGAGATACCATAGTTCAATGAATTGAGCACGGAGTTGTTTGAATTGAAGAGATTTCTTAGTGGATTTGTATCCAAGATTCTTCATATGTTGTTCAATTCTGGCATCAACTTTTTCAATTAAGGATTGGTCTTCCTTGTCAAAGTTCTTCTTTTCAATGGCATTCTTCAATAAACTTTCGTATTTCTTGATATCACTGTACTGAGAATCAAATTTGATATACTGTGAGTGTTTGACAGAACGACCTATCTCAACTTTTAGAATTTCCTTGATTCCATCAATGTCTAAATCCAATTCTCCCATTCTTATTTGTTCAAAAATTGACTGAGTAATATAATATAAAAGAAAAGATATTGAACGAGCATCCCTATAGATACCAGTTCTCAACGAAATTGTGAATGAAGTTCTTCCGTTAAAATAATCTATAAGGTCTTTTGGGATTATGGAGCGGAAATGATAACTTGTTGTGAATCTTGCATCTTTGATTAGAAAATCGTGTTTGAGAATCATTTATCAGCCGTAGAAAAATTCCCTCTTTTTAGGGGGGAAGTGTTGGATAAAGTGATGGATAAACACGAAAAGTACCATTTTCTTGCAAAAATAGATTTTTGACCATGTCTCGCATAACCAGTGATACCAACAGTTTAGACAGATTTAAAGATATCCATCCCAAGGATATTAACTGGTATCCCGGACACATGCTAAAGGCCAAAAAAGAACTGGCAAAACAGCTGAAACGTGTTGATGTGGTGCTGGAAATGCGCGATGCGAGAATTCCTGTTTCTTCAGTAAATCATGATTTTGAGGAATTGCTGCATCAAAAAAAGCGGATCCTGCTTTTCAATAAAACCGGACTTGCGGATGTTGAGATAACCAGGAACTGGTCCGAAATATTTAAAAAATCTGACATTCCGTTCCTTTTTATTGATGCTTTAAATCAGCGTGATCTAAACAAAATATTACCGATTTCACGCAAATTGATGCAGGAAAAATGGTCGACTTTCCGCAGGCGTGGAATCCGTCCTCCGTCACTGAAATTGCTGATAACCGGAATTCCGAATGTTGGCAAATCCAGTTTGATAAACAGGCTTTCTAGACGTAAAGCTGCTGAAACAGGGCCGACTCCGGGAGTGACGAAACATCAGGACTGGATCAAACTCGGTAAGGATGTTGAACTTTTGGATACTCCGGGAATCTTGTGGCCGAAAATAGAAAACCGTGAAGCAGGTTTGCGGTTGACGATAACCGGTGCCATCAAAGACTCAATTGTCGGAACCTCACTGCTCAGTGATTATTTGCTTGGAATTATACTGCAGAAAGAACCGGAACAGTTGCTGCGGCACTATAAGCTTGCTCCGGAAGACCTTGATTTGCTTCCTGGAGATTTGCTTGAAAGAATTGCCAAAAAGCGCGGTTGCCTGAAAAGCGGCGGAGCCGTTGATCATCCGCGTGCAGAGAGTTTGCTGCTGCGGGATTTCCGGGCAGGAAAATTGGGACGCTTGAGTTTTGATCAGCCGGAAACTGACGAATAAGCTTATTTGATAACACACAGAAATCCGGATATTTCAGTTGTTATAAAAACAAGAGTGCAGCAGTAAAACAGGCTACTCCCGCAAGTACATTGATTCCGGAATTATTCCACAGCCAGTGACTGACTCCTACTCCCGCAAAACCCAGCGCAGCGTTTATCAGTTGAGTATAATTCAATGTTGCCAGAGGAGATTCTACTGAAACAACCAGCAATGCGGAAATCATTGAAGGCCCCATCAGTTGAAAGAAGAGCTTGATTTGAGGCTGGTTTTTATTCCCTTTTACTTTTTTTGAACTGAGTACAAACGGAACTGCACGAATGAGATAAGTTCCAACTGCAATCAGTAGAACAGCTAAATAAAAATCAGTCTTCATTGGTATCTCCTGCCGATAATTCCGATACAGGGACCAATTAAAGCCGCGCAAATTATTCCTATTTCAGAGTAACCGTTCCAATGGAAAGCTGCAGCCAGAAGCAGAGAAATAATTACTGCCAGGCGTGTACTGCTGTTGAGCATTGAAAGCAGCAAGCTTAAAAAAAGAGCGGGCAGTGCAAATAAAAGCGCGGGTCTTAAAAAAGAATAATGACTGAGCAAAAGATCTCCGCTGATGCTTCCAGCTAGAGTACCTCCGAACCAGCATGAATATGCTCCGAATTCCAAACCCATGAGCCACCAGAACCGTGATTCTCGGGGCATGATTCCGATTCGTGAGAATGCGACTGC
>QNZS01000069.1 GCA_003978465.1 Sulfurimonas sp.
CGTGAGAAAATTGATACACCAGAAAGGTTAATAAGAATATCTGAAGCTTCAACCTTTTCTATTATTTCTTCAAGTTTTGTTATTTCTCTTACTTTGAGAGCTAAAACTTCATAACCTTTATTTTGAAAAAATCAACTAAGTTCTTTTCCTATAAACCCAGAGCTACCAGAAATAATAATTCTCATTTTGTTTTCCTCTCTACATACTCTTTCATATCAGGATAGGTATCATTAATTTCTTTGATATACGGATTTAATAAAATTGTTTTTTATAGGCTTTATCTAATGAAAGTGTTCTATCTTTGTAATCTATAATATCACCAACTTCCACTTCTATTGTATAAGGTTTATCTCTATATTTTAAAGCAGACATTAGAACATCATTAGCATTTGTTTTAATATGTAAAGGTAATATTGGTAATCTATTTTTCAAAGCAATAATTTTAGAACCTTCTTTAAATTCTCCTAGTGGCTCTGTAGTCTTATTCCGAGTTCCTTCAGGAAATATATAAATAGAGTTACCATCTTTAACACATTTCTTTATATCAGAGAAAAAACTACTCATTTTAGAGTTTTCTCTATCTATAATTATTGCACCACCATTACGAACAAAAGTACCAAAGAAAAAAGATTTATAAAGTTCTTTTTTTGCGATCCAATATCCAAAGAGTTCAGTATCCTTAGTTGCTAGTTCTATTATTAGAGGATCAATTACACTTTTATGGTTTGAGATTAAAAGATACTGACCATTTCTAGGAAGTTTTTCTGGATTTAATACTTTTATATTAATATTAAGTTTATTTAGAAGAGTTTGTGAATATGCTATACGAAGTTTCTTTTTTTCTTCTTTTTTAGAAACAGCTTTTAATTTAAAGCCATAAAAATTAGTTAACATAGTGGCATATAGTGCAGTTGTAATTTGTATAAGTGTCAAGTGTTTTCCTTAGCTATGAATAGCCAATAAGTTCACCCTCAATAATATTAAGAGATTCCTTTTGTTTTTTTATTTTATTTTCCATTATATCTCAATACTTTCAAAGCTCATACCTATTTCAATTTTCTTTAGCCTCTTTTCTCGTATTAGTATCTGAATTTTTATAATATTTCCATTACAATGCTGAGGATAAGCATTTAGAAAGTTCTTAATTCTATATAGTAGTAATACTACTATATTATATAATCAGACATAGGTTTTAATGGATCTTCACCAAAACGATTTTCACCTTCACTACCTTTCAAAGCTAAAACCATAAGAAGTATAATGCCTAGAAAAGGGAGTAAGATAATTAATACCCATAAACCGCTTTGATTAATATCATGCAGACGTCTAGTAAGTATGGCACAAAATGGAATTACACTTCCTAAAACAAATAATACATTAAGTATAGCTGCATCAACAATCTCAGTATTTATTAATATGATTGCATCAAGGATAGAGGTAGTAATTGTACAGAGCATAAAAAAAAGATAAAAAAACCAGAATTCTTTTCTGCTAGCACGTCCTTTAAAATCTGCATACTTTTTATATCCTCTAAAAAAATATTTCATATTGAATTCCTGCTATACCTTATGTCCTCTAAAGAATGAATTCTTTTAAAGGATGTATTGGTAACTATATTCCTATCTATATTAAAAAATACTAAAATATTGATTGTATTGGTGACGCTAAATAATTGACAAATTAAGTCTAAATTAAACTTAATGAGAATAAGATAATTTTAGCTAGTAACATAAGTATAGAGTAGCAACTCAAGTTATCTATTGAGTAAATATCGAAATAAAGAAGTATAGGAAAGGTATTATATGAATAATAAAGTTAAGTTATTATTAGCAATATTTAGTTTTCTATTAGTTCTTGCTATAGGTGGTTGGAGAATTGTAACACCATCTTCAGAGTTACAACCTTATTTTTCAGTAATAAAGTATTCCGTTGATACATATAAAAATGGTAAGCATTTAGCAAATCCAACGATGAATTTATATTTATATGAAATAAACGAGAATATACATATTGGAGTTGTTAATATATATAAAGACCCTAAATATGGGTATCTATCATCCTTTATAGCATTACTAGTTTTAGGCATTCCTTTTAGAATATTTGTTTTTTAATTAAATGGGTTAGAAGAAGTGGTAAAATAAGGGCTAATAATAAGTCAGAAGACATACATGAAGACCGAGATTTATTTGTATGGGTTTTTTATAGAGAATTTAAAGAAACCTGACTCTAAAGTTAAGTAGTCATTCTATATAATTAGAATACAAAAAGAAAAAAAGGAAAAAAATGGTAAAACCAGAAGATTTCTCCCCAGCTATTGCTGGCAAAATAGCAGAATTGAGAGTTGCTTTTCAAAAGACAAAGGATGGTGCGGAACTTTGTAGACTTGCTTCAATTGATAAAGAAAAAACAACTCATGAGGAATTGATTATGATTCTAAAATTACAACAATCAAAAGATTATATTGATTTTAAAAATGCGATTACATCCATAGGCATAGAGAACCAAGAGAAAGTAAAATAAAATAGAATTTATAAATTTTGAATCCATTGAACAACAGCCAATCAAGGCTGTTGTTTCAAAAATACTCCAAAAATTAATTTAACTTATTGTAACATTTACATTTTCTAATACCTGTAGGCTAGGCTGCTTTTGCTTTGACATACGCTTCTTTTAATTCATGGGCTCTATCTTTCTTTGCTCTTTGTATTGCTTCTTTTTCCCCATATTCTAATTTCATTAAATCTGTTCTATACTCTGCTTTCTTTACTTTCGTTTGTAAATCAAGTATCTGAACTTTTAATGTTACTATTTTCATTCTATCAGCAAAGCTCTTTTTCTGCAAGTTGTCTGACAATACACTTAAAGATGCTTGTAACTCTTCTATTAATGTTGGAACTGTTTTGTCAATCATCCCTGTTTGTTCTTTTATTGCTGCATCTACACAAGCATCTGCTTCAATCATTCCTACTCCTAGTTCACAAAATCCTGCTTCCGCCCTTGCTACTTCTTCTTCGCAAAGCTCTTCTTTTCCAAATACTAACATAATATATCCTTTCGTGATAGTTTATATCTATATAATCTATTATATCCTTATATCCATAAATCGTTATATTATTTCTTCTACTCAAAGAAATCTAGTAATTCTTCTTTATCTCTAATTTCAATACTCATACTAGATCGGATTTAAATAAAGATACAGAAAAAAGTTATATAATTTATATAGAAAAGACAGATTACTAAGTAGGTTGTCTTGTACAATTAGACTACAAAAAGAAAAGAAGGAAATAAAATGGGAAATACAGAATGTTATAAGCCTGCAAATAATTATGAGGCAGTAGTTTTAGGATTAGTTTTAGCACTCAGCGCAAAAACAGATAAAAATTCTGAAAGTTGTATGGCAATTATAGAAGACATATCTAAAACTCTTACTGAGTCTGAACTGACTCGTGCACAAGAAGAAGCGAAACAAAGAGTTAGAGAAAGAGAAGAAGAAGAGAGAGAGCAGGAAAGGAATAGGGCTAATAAGAGAGAGAAAGATAGATTGAGAGAAGAGAAAGAGGAATATAAACAATGGAAGATAAATCAAGAGAAGAAAGATAAACAGTAGAAGAGGAATAGATTCCAAAAGAACACTTGTTCATAAAAGAGGTTTATTGGGGTATCTCATCACGAATAGGTATGATTTCAATGAAATTATCAACAACTGTAGTAAACCAGCCAAGAGTTTAAACTAACAGACTTAGTCACTTCAAATGTGGAACTGTGTTACTTAATAAATTTATTTTTTCTATCTTTTGTT
>QNZS01000036.1 GCA_003978465.1 Sulfurimonas sp.
AGAGAGTAAAAAGTTTGACTTAAAAGAGTCTGCTCATTTTTTACAACTAGAACTCTACTCAAAACCACTTGCCCTAAGTCAAAAACATGAGATGACACCACTTCTTTTAGAGCTTTTAAAACAAGAGGGTTTAAAACTACTCACGTGGAGTAAACGAGCTAAAAGTTTACAAGATAGGGTTTCATTTGTGAACCAACACCTTAAAAAATCAATGGAGTCTTTAAGTGAAAATGTATTACTAGAGACATTAGATGTCTGGCTTGAACCTTTTATGGGGGATGTAAAGTCTCCTAAAATGTTAGAGTACCTAGATATCTATCCGATGTTACTCTCTTTGCTTTCATGGCAAAACCAACAAGAACTCTCATCTTTAGCACCGGAGAAAGTGAATGTGCCAAGTGGTTCAAATATTTTCATAGACTATAGTGATATTACTAAACCAGCACTTTATGTAAAACTACAAGAGATGTTTGGTTTAGAAGATACTCCTAAAATATTTAATGATACTATAGCTTTGCAGATACAACTACTCTCACCAGCGATGAGACTTATACAGATAACATATGACCTTAGTAGTTTTTGGAAAAACTCATATGCTGAGGTTCGTAAAGAACTAAGAGGAAAGTACAAACGCCACTACTGGCCTGAAGATCCTTATCAGGCTGTAGCTACTAAAAATACTAAAAAACATATGATGAAATAAACATTACAATAGTTGTAAAATAATATAAATACTAACCCTTATGACTTCTTGTTTTAACTTAAATTAACAATAAACAAAATAAATTATTACAAAATGTAATAATTTATGAAGTGTTTTTCTTTTCAGTTTACCAAAACAGTAATTACTTACATAATAAGTTATACCTTATAGCATTTGAATATGCTATAAGGCTATAAATGGATAAAAAACCTAATAAATCAATATTAATCTACTTAAAAATAAGTCTGACTAATGCATCATAATATACTCAACCATATCCCCTATTGTATAGCTAAACTTTCTCCTAAGGGGGACTTTCTTTTATCGTGATTAGTTTTATGGTGAAAGTTGAGGAACAGATGCAGGTGATGAAAGATATAGCCATCGAGTATAGAGATACAAAAGCTAACCTTAATGAAGCTCTGTTTGAAGTAAGTGAAAGTGAGATAAAAAATGAGTTTAAAGTGGTTTTAAAAGATTTTTTCTCTAGGTATATAAAAATCTTAACTGCAGCAGAGTATAAAAATGAAATCTTAGAGCTACGAGTAGAAGGACATACTTCAGATAGTTGGTTAAATGCAAGAAGTGAAGAAGAAATATATCTTAAACATATGCAACTTTCACAAAATAGAGCTTATGAAGTTTTGTCTTATTGTTATAGTATAGAAGATAAAACTGTAGTAAACAATAGAATTTGGTTACAAAATATTTTAGAGCCAATGGCATGGCATTTTCACAACTAAAAGATGCAGGTAAATCAAGATGAGTAGAGTTTACAATACAAATGAAAAGTGAAGATAGTGTTTATAAAAGATTAAAATAAAGCACTTAAGTTGGCTTAAAACTATTTTGATATAATCAGAGAAAATAAATTGAGAATAATATTATAAACCCTGATAGTAAAATGAATAGAACTGTTTTTGCTCTACAGTCCCCAGCAGGTGGTTTTTTAGATGAAGAGTTAATCAAGTTTAACAAGAAGTTTGATGACTGGTGTGTGCAGTTTGATAACTTTGAAGATGCAAACATTATCGCTCAGAGTTTAGAAGATAGAGAGAGTGTAAACATTGTAGAGATTACACCTTTAAGTTATCCTCAGTACTTCTTTTATAAACTCCATGGAGAGATTCATGCAACGCGAGAGGTAAATGGAAAAATTATTTGTATAGTTGAGCCTTTTATGAGCTCTAGCTATCGTCTTGCTATATGTGACATAAAAACGAGGCATGTGAGAATAACTAACACTCGATATAAAAATGTCTTGAGTGTTGAGGGTGCTTTTGCCCATTATGAGGAGTAAAATACCAAGTATTTATCTTCTTGTCTTCGTTTTTTCTCTTATTTTTATCATGAGTTGAGTTTTCCTATCTCCCATGTATTCTATGTCAAACTTATCTACGGATTTTATGAGCTCACCCATCTTTTTAAATCCATAATTTACTTGGGAAAAAGAAGAATTTTTTCTAATGTACTTTGAAATGTCTTTAACATCTGCCCAGCCTTGCTCATCCGTAGTTCGCTCAACACCTTGCTTGAGTAGGTTGATGAGCTTGAAGTCTTTTCGTATGTCATAGTTGTTTCCAAGATACTTGGTGACCGCTTCCGTGACAGCAGAGTTGTTTTTCTTTACTAAAACATCTTGCACTACTTCTTCTTCCTCCTGCTCAATAGGAGATAGTTTTTCAACATATATAAATTGACCACAGGCATTTACAAATGCCATAGGAGTTTTTGCCTCTCCATATCCATATACTGTTAAACCATCAGAGAGTATTCTTGTAACTATAGGGGTAAAGTCACTATCACTTGTTATGAGAACAATAGCCTCTAACTCTTTAGTGTAGAGAATATCCATGATGTCGATAATCATAGCGATGTCAGTAGCATTTTTCCCTTTTGTATAAGCAAACTGTTGAATAGGTTTAATGTTATAGTCTTGTAAAACATTTTCCCAACCTTGGAGTTTTCTGTCTTTCCAGTCCCCATAAGCACGTCTGATATTTACAGTACCATACTGAGACAAGTCATCAAATATACCTTCTATATATTTAGAACTAACATTATCACAATCTATAAACATTGCTATATTATTTTTCTTTACGATGATTTTTTAGCCTTTTTGTCACTAATTTTGAGAATCTTTAAATTTACTTCTAGTGCTATATTGTATTGTTATATTCTTAATGCAAGAGACTAAGTTGAATTATCCTTAAGTTGGCTTAAAACTATTTTGATATAATCAGAAAAAATAAATTGAGAATATATGAACAGAATAGATTTTGATACTGCTTTACAACTGTATGATATGGATTTTTTTGACCTTGGTGATTTAGCTGATAAAAAACGCCAAGAGCTTCATGGTAAAAAAACATACTTCAACATAAACCGCCACATAAACCCTACAAATGTATGTGCTGATGTCTGTCTTTTTTGTGCATACTCTGCCACTCGTAAAAATCCAGATCAGTATACTATGAGTCATGAAGATATACTCAAAATAGTAGAAGAGATAGACAAACATGGTGCTAAAGAAGTACATATAGTCTCTGCTCATAACCCAAATGTTACTCTTGAATGGTACTTAGGAATCTTTAAAAAGATAAAAGAGCAGTATCCTCAGCTACACATAAAAGCACTTACAGCAGCAGAAGTTGACTTTCTCTCTCGTCATCATGGGCTTACTTATGATGAAGTACTTGATCTTATGATAGATAATGGTGTTGATTCTATGCCTGGTGGAGGTGCAGAAATCTTTGATGAAACAGTTCGTGAAAAGATTTGTAAAGGAAAAGTTACTTCTGATCAATGGTTTGAGATTCATAGGAAATGGCATGAGCGCGGTAAAAAGTCTAATGTTACTATGCTTTTTGGTCATATTGAATCTCGTGAAAACCGAATCGATCACATGATGCGTATTCGTGACTTACAAGATATCACAGGTGGGTTTAACTGCTTTATCCCTCTTGTATATCAAACTGAGAACAACTACTTAAAGATAGAAGCACCAATTACAGCAAATGAAGTACTTAAAACTATGGCAGTAGCAAGATTAGTACTTGATAATGTACCTAACCTCAAAGCTTACTGGG
>QNZS01000010.1 GCA_003978465.1 Sulfurimonas sp.
TATAAAAAAGGTGAGAATATCGCTCTTGTTGGAGATAGTGGAGGGGGAAAATCAACTTTTATAAATATGCTTCTACGTTTTTATGACCCTAATAGTGGTGTGATATCTATGATTGGGGTAGATATAAAAGAGTTTACACAAGTATCTTTAAAACACCATATCTCTTTAGTCTCGCAACGTATTTATATATTTCAAGATACTCTGGCAGCAAATGTGGCATATGGACAAGAGATAGATGAAGTCAAAGTAAATGAAGCACTTAATTTAGCTGATGCTAGTGGTTTTGTTGCAGCACTTGAAGATGGTATACATACAATGATGAGTGAAGCAGGTTCAAACCTCTCAGGTGGACAGCGACAACGTGTGGCAATTGCTAGGGCAATTTATAAGCACTCTTCACTTTTACTTTTTGATGAAGCGACTTCAGCACTTGATAACGAGAGTGAAAAACGAATACAAAAAGCACTAGATGAGTATACAAAAGATAAGATAACTATTACAATTGCACATAGACTCAGTACAATTGAACATGCAGATAAAATATTAGTAATGCAAAAGGGAAAAATTATCTCAAGTGGAACACATAAAGAGTTACTTCTTAGCTCAGAAGTGTATCAGCGTTTAGCTGGAAAGTTTGAGACATAAACAATTATGAAACTAGACTATACAAAATTAAAAGTACTCAAAACTGGAACGGTGTGATACTTTGTATCCAACAGCATTAGAATTTAGCAATGCTTATCTGTAGAATGAGTATACAAAAAAGATAGAGTCTCAAGACTGAACCCGATTCCCATCTTACAACATCACAAAAAATACAATGTGTAAGATTGCTGAAATTAGATTACTTGAATCTGATGAAAAACTAGCTATAATGCAGTATACAATAGATTGTTTAGCTATAAATGGTTATAAAATGATAGGAATGGATCACTTCGAAAAACCAGAAGACGACCTTCTTAAAGCTATTGATGCGGGAAAACTTCCTTTTGAGATAAATATAGTACTCAAAGAGGATGATATAATTCGTGATTATAGAGCTTATGAGTAATTTTAAGTTAGATATTAAAAGATTTAATAAGTAATTTTGTGTAAAATTCAGGAATACATTGACGATCCTATTAAAATCTTTTGTGGAAGATGGTTTAATAGTTATGAATGAGAGTAAAATAGAGTGTTCGCAAATGGGTTCCTTCCCTATGCGAAATATTGTAATGGCCTTTGATGCTTATATGCATAATGATAGTGCCAATAAAAAAATATTTTCAAAATGGTGTAATTATGAGTAAAATGATAGAAGATATATTTAGTTTTGATGAGGTTCAAGAGGATTGTATAAAGTGTGGAAAGTGTATTCCTGTTTGTACTATACATATTGTAAATCCTGATGAGGTTACAAGTCCTCGTGGTTTTATAGACCTCTTAGGTGCATATAAACAAGGAAACTTAGACTTAGATAAAAATGCAAAAGATATTTTTGAGTCATGCTTTTTATGTACAAACTGTGTGGATGTTTGTCCAAAAGACCTACCAGTAGATATGATAATAGAACAAGTTCGTTCAGACATAGCAGAGAAGTTTGGTATCGCTTGGTATAAGAGGGCTTTCTTTTTACTCCTACGATATCGTTGGTTAAACGATATCGCATTTAAACTCGGTTGGGCATTTCAAACATGTGGTTTTAAAATAAAAGGTGATATAGATTCTATGCACTCGCGTCTTAATCTACCAATAATTAAAACGGATAGACTTATGCCAAGTCTACGTAAGACTTCATTCTTAAATGCACACCCTGAAAATATTGACAATGGTGGTAAACGTAAGGTCGCAATATTTATTGGCTGTTTAGCAAACTATAACTATAGAGATGTTGGTGATTCTCTTTTAGAAATTTTAGAAGCTTTAGAAATAGATGCTTTCCTAGCAAAGAGTCAAAAATGCTGTTCTGCTCCTGCTTATTTTACTGGAGATTTTGGTACTGTTGATTCTCTTGCAAAGTTTAACATAGAGTACTTTGAGGGTTTTTCTAAAGATGTAGAGGCTATTATCGTTCCAGAAGCTACTTGTTCAGCAATGTTAAAGATTGACTACGAACACTATTTTCATGATCAACCAGAATGGAAAGCTCGTGCTAAAGCTATTATGTCTAAGGTATACATGGCGACAGAGTGGTTACAAAACCACACAGAACTTGAAGCACTTTTAGCTTCAAAAAAGAAAGTACCTAAACTTGTAACATACCATGACCCTTGCCATGCAAGGAAGATGCAAGGTATTCATGAAGAGCCTCGAAACTTGGTGCGTCAAAACTATAACATAGTTGAAATGAGTGATTCAAATGCTTGTTGTGGATTTGGTGGAATCACTATGCAAACTGAAAAATATCATTTTGCAAAAGCTGCTGGAATTCCTAAGGCTGCTATGATTGAAAAAACTGGAGCTGAGATAGTCTCTGCAGAGTGTTCAGCTTGTCGTATGCAGATAAACAATGCTATGGGTGTTGAGAGTAAAACTATCTTTAAAAATCCTATTGAGCTTATTGCAGAGGCACTACGAGATTAATGGAATATTTTGTTTGGAATGCTAGTCCAATAGCATTTTCATTCGGTCCAATTACTGTATTTTGGTACGGAATTTTATTTGCTACTTCAATTCTTCTAGGTTTAGAGTTTATGAAGTGGGCATTTAGACTTGAAGAAAAAAATGAAGATACAATTGAGCCACTTTTTTTATATACTGTTATTGGTATCGTAGTTGGGGCTAGACTCGGGCATTGTCTGTTTTATGATCCAGCTTTTTACTTTGCAAACCCATTAAAGATTTTAGCTGTATGGGAAGGTGGTCTTGCCTCCCATGGTGGTGGACTAGGTGCAATCATAGCTTTGTACTTTGGTGCTAAGAAGTATAAGATGGACTTTTTATGGCTCATAGATAGACTGATCATCCCTACTGCATTTTTTGGATTTTTAGTACGTATGGGTAACTTTATGAATTCTGAGATAGTAGGTGTGAAAACTGATGTTTCATGGGCGATTGTATTTACCCGAGTAGACTCTTTTGCTAGGCATCCTGCACAACTATATGAAGCATTATCTTATCTTTTTATTTTTATATTATTATTTTTTATATATAAGCTTTCAAAAGCAAAAGTGCAACCTGGACTTCTTTTTGGAATCTTTTTGACACTCGTTTTTTCTGCAAGATTTCTCATAGAGTTTGTAAAAGTAAAACAGGCTGATTACGATACGAGTTTTCTTTTTATGAGTACAGGTCAGGCTCTAAGTATTCCGTTTTTACTTGTCGGTCTTGGTTTTATTATTTGGAGTCTGAAAAAGTCTTAAAGTTTTTTAACGATGATGTCTATGCTTTTTCTTAGCAGTGTGGACAGACTTTTTCCAAAAGTGATTTACTGCCCAGTAAGCACTAATAGAAATAACAAGAGAGTAAACGAAAGTCCCTAGATACAGAGGGATAAAAATATCATCTATATTGTCTTGGAACCATTCTATGCTAATCTCTACATCACTAATCTCAGTTCCTAAGAAAAATGACCCAGTTAAATACTCCATATAGTACATGGGAGGCATAGTAAAAGGATTACTAAGCCAACACATAGTAAGAGCAATAGGAACATTAAAACGAAAGACTGGCATAAATGCTAAAACAAGGGCCATCTGCATAGGCATAGG
>QNZS01000005.1 GCA_003978465.1 Sulfurimonas sp.
TCTCCTCTCACGAAAGAGTCACGAGTCATATTAGCCTCTCCTATTCTCTGTTCACTAGTGTCATAGTCCCTTATATGTGTAGAACAAGAGAAGCACCAAGCAGTCCCTGTATTGTAGACTGCTAGTGCATCCCTTGAACCGCACTGAGGGCATGGGTCGTGTCTTACAAACTCACCTTCTTCTCTTGTGTACACACCCACCCTCCGGTTTAGAAGTCTCCAGTCACTACATTAGATGCTACTTCCTCTTCTGTAGACTCAACCACTTCCTGCACCTGATGTACGTACCCACCCGTTGTAGCTTCAAATACATCTGGCTTGTACTCAATCAAGTCTAAGATCTGAACAGCATTGATCCAGAGTGTACAATAAACTTTACCCTGTACATTACAGGTCTTAGGCCACACTTTCAATCGTACAATAGATCCATTACCTACTTTAACGTTAAAGCCTTCAATGGTCTTACCCTTAGAGTCAGCAATATTCAGAACTCGTGGCTCTCCATCATAAGTAGTAGCAAACTGTTTAGCTTTGATTACTACTCGACCTGTTTCCTCACCTTCCTTGTTGAGTTCCTTTTGTACAATAGGTACAACCATTTTCTTACGTTTTGCTTCACTAACACCTTCTAACTCACGATCAATGTAAGCATCGTAAAAAGGTTGTACATAATCAAGCATCTCTTTAAGCTTAGGATCATTAGGCTCGTAAGCTACAGTGATCTCAAACTTAGGCTTGTCCTGATTGAACCGTGTGTTAGGTTCTAACAAAAAGGCCCACATAGCCTTACCCGGTGGTGTTACAAACGCTTTTACCTTTGCCATCTTTAGTCTCCTTTGACTATAAATTTTTCACCTGTTTTTCAACGGGCTTATGTATACACTCTTTTACTACACCTACTTACTACTACTACCTAACTCTTAACCTAGTGTAAACGATGTGTACATACAAGTCAAGAGTTATTTTTAAAATAGTTCATCACTTAATGTCCTTTTACTTTTAATCTGGGGATAACTCTGTGTATAAGTATTGTAAGCTGTTGATTTAATTGAATATATAGGTACTATCCTTGACTTGTCCTAGGTCTAGATCACCTACTATTACTTTATTAGGAGTAGTAAGTATTTTAGAAACTTGCATTTGCATTTGCTTGTACCAGTCTTCTAAAGGATCTCCTTCAAATAGCTCCACATATGAGTCTCGTACACATTTATTCAACTGGTCTACCTCATTACATGGTACTGAGAATGAATCGTGTATCAGATTAAATGACTCACATCCGCTTATAAGTAAACGCTCTACGGTTAAATACATCAGTACAGCATCTAGTGAATGTATTAGATTAGGAGCAATAGCATTGCTTTGTCTCTTTTTGTCCATATCCGTAGTACTTTGCAAGAACTTTATCTTACCCAATGCACACTTAATCCTCCTCATCTTGTTTTTAGTCTGTGTTTGAATTACAGGAAACTTAAAAATAGGTGTTTCCCACTGTAAGGGCTTGTTTTCTAAGTTAATTTCCCTAGCCAGTTCTTTAATGTATTGCTGTCCTATTGATGCTCCTTTTACTACTTCTGCTATAGCTCTGCTGTTGAGTAGTACAAGTAATCGGATAGCTATCCACTTCTCACCTCTCCAGAATACATCACCATTAGCTTCAGATGCATCAAATAGTTCTCTAAGCTGATCAAACATTCCGTGCATAGTCACACTATACGGCTGAGTCATCACATTACGCTTGACTAGACCTCTGTGTACTTTGCCTTCAAGGCTTTTAGCTTCAATCTCAGTACTTGCTACTCTATATATGCCTTCGCTGTCATTAAAGGATATTTTCTTAGGATATTCCCCTAAGCTCAGGTATTTATTGACTAAATCTGCTACCTGTTGGTAGATGTCATTGGGTCTAGTCTGCCCACTTTTGTGTACAACATTTACTGCTTCTGCTCCCTCTTTGTCTAGTAGTAAGCCACTATAAATCTGAATCCCTGAGCAAGTAGCATCAAGAGCTACTGGAAAGTGGACAGGAAGACCCCTCAGACCGTCTGTGAGTGCTTTACAGGCACTTAAAAACATCAGTGGTTCCTCTAGACTACTCCAAAAACTAGCCTTACTTAACGGTTCAGATGCACTCTCAGCTATGTCTATAAAGTTATCACTTACCCACTGTATACGCTCTTCAAAAGTTAACTTGTCTTGTCCAGCACTATTTGCTACTGCTATTCTTAACCAATACAGTCCCTGCTGTGTCGGTATTACTGGTGTAGCGAACTCTAGCAGTGCTTTTACGTTACTATTGCTCTGTGGGTTCAGTATTTGCTGAACTGGATACAATCTACCTCTAAAATCAATGGAATAACTGAAGTAAAAGTGTTCATATTTACTAAATTCTTTCGCTAAGTTGATTGCTAGTCGAAACATCACCCGCTTACTGTTCATAGCTTCGAGTTTAGCTAGTGTTTTCTCTTTAGCTGTATAGTATGCTTTGTAGTCTGCTCGATTAACGTGTCTTACCCTGCCTTGAGCATTAAGATATACAGGCCCATAGTGTTCAGGATCTACTAGATCATTCACATTTACATAGTCCATATAGGGTATTTTGCCTATACATCGCGGGTTTTCTGATGGACTTTCAGGATCAACGATGTTTTTATCACATATTTCAGACGCTATATCCAATATATACTGGTTTACACGCCACTTAGTGCCTTGAATACCATTTACAACCTTCGTTAACCTACTTAAGTACTGTGGTTTGTCCCATTCAGTGTATATTTCACCATCATTAATGCTTTCACGACCATTTAACTGCCTTAACTTGTTCCAAATACCCCTACTTAGCTTATTTTTATGTCTAACAAAGGGTATTTTAGTGTTGTGCCAGTATCCACCATGATTACTACCATTGACAGTACTTAAATCCCACTGCTTAGGCTTAATCACCAATGGTTTATACAGAATACTCAAGTCAATTAGTCTGTCTTGCACTACACTGATCATTTTCCTTGACTCTTCGCTAAGTTTTAAGTAGTACATAGTCTTTGTCAGCTTACCTGCTGTACGTTTACCTATGTATAGCTGACCATGCCTGCGTATAATTTCAAATAAACCTAAGTTCTGCTTAATCAATAGATCAATCAAAGCAAGAGGAGTAGATATGTGTACAATGTCTTCAGGTTCAGCTATTAAAATACTTGCTAACCTTTTCTTACGTGACTGTATGTACTTGATTCCTCTACGTTTATACTCGTATTCAATGTATGCATCTAACTTAGGATTTTCTTTACTAAATACATCGAGTAGCTTGGCATTGTCAATTGCTCTACCAACCAATTTAGTCAAGTTTTGAACACTAGCAGGTGCTTTAAGAAGCGCACCTACGATTGTACTTATAAGTATAAGTGCTAGTTCATCTTCCCTGGACTTGTAAAACATTAAAGGCTCACGAGCCATAGCCCTGTGACCACGTAAGTTAGCACTTAAATACTCCTTTAAAGCTTCTTCTATTCTCCTAATTCCTAATCGATTAAGTGCATTACCTTCAGGAGTATCGTTACCTCCTGCTCGCTCAACTAAGGCAGTAAAAGTATTAAGCACTTTACTCTTACT
>QNZS01000074.1 GCA_003978465.1 Sulfurimonas sp.
CTATCAATGAGCATATAATATCCCTAATTCTTTAATTAATGCCATTATACCCTGAGCAGTTGAAAATCACTTTAGTTATTATTCCCAGCCAGCATTTTTATCATAAGAGATAGTAGTTTTATGATACTTTTTTCATAAACAATCTTTTATTTGTATAGACTTATAATACATAAAGAATATAATTTAGTTATAATTTTATATGAATTTTCGTAAATTAAAACAAAAAAAACACACAAATAAACCTAGAAAAGTAAATATACTTTATGCAAGATATCCTGATAGAATTAAAGCACTTATAACTGATATCTTTATGATTTATATGCCTATTATGTTTTTTATAACATATATAGTACTTAGTGGTAAAGATGCCCTGCAAAGCTCAAATGAAGCACCCCTTATCGCCACTTCACTCTACGGTGTCATATATGCAATATTTTTAAGTAAAACAGGTCAAACACCTGGAAAAAAAGCTTATAGTATTAAAATAGTAGATTATAAGTCTCAAGAGAATTTATCTTTTATTATGGCTCTCTTAAGATTTATAGTATTTTTATTTTCTGCAACAACTATAGTCGGTCTATTTATCCCATTTTTTAGAAAAGACAATAAAGCACTACATGATTTGATTTGTGGAACAATTGAGATTAAAACTTAATATAAAGTTAGTTCAAGAGGTTAGAGATTCTAATAATAAAAGGAGTCCAGCTTTTAAGAAAATAATCTCGTGATTTTCTTTTATAATGATTTATCCAAAAGTTTTCTCAACGGCATAAGCAAAATTCAATCTATTTATCCCACTTTAGAAAAGAAAATTAAGCCCTATATCATTTGTAGTACAATTCATATTAAAATTTAATATAAAGTTAGTTAAAGAGGTTAAAAAAACTGACATTAAAAAAAAGGGGGGGGAAGATTTTAAAAAACACTTTCGTTATTTTCTTCTATAATGGCTTTAGCCAAAAAGTCGCTTCAGTGATTGAAGCGAGATAAAGGTACTCTGATACTAAACATTGACACCACTCTTGCTGAAGCAAAGTATGGTGTCTCCATTTAGGTACTAATTAATGAAGGTCACGCCAAACTTGTTTCTTCCAAAGAACACTAAAAATTGCAAAGATAATAATATAAATCATCACATACTTTCCAGTCTCTTCACGTTCATCGCGTTTTGTATCACCAGCATCTTTTAAATACTCTATCACTTTTTCAGCTGTATCAGCACTAACACCAACACGAGGCATAGATGTTCCCTCGAAATAATTTTGAGGATTTTCTACAAATGTAGATATATAATGCTCACCACGTGAACGAATATACATACTTAAATCAGGTGGTAATTTTCCCATATAAGCTTTAAGTGAATCTTTATAATCTAAGACTTGAATATCAAATGATAACTCATCTCTTTTATGTTTGAAAGATCCCTTATTACCTATCTGTGTCCATTGATTATATTTCAGACCATGACAACGACCACAAGCATTCTCAAAAGCCATAGCTGGAGTTAAGTCCTCAGATGAAACTGAAATTGACTGTAAGTATGTAACCATATCTGCCACTTCTTGATCTATGTCTCCCCCTGCTCCATAAAAAGGAATCATTGGGTGCATCTCACCGATATTAGCATCAAATTTATGCTCAACAGCAAGTGCATGTGCTGGATTTTTGATTAAAGCATTTAAAAACTTCTCATCATATACAACACCTGCATTCGATAAATCAGGTGGGTTAACACCATAAGCAGCAGCTGAACTAACAGCATCCATTGGTGCAGAGATACCTACTGCATTTATAGAGTGGCAGCCTGTACAAGCACCAGCTCCCATAACAAGTTCTTCACCACGAGCAGCATCACCGACTTTAGTGATAGCACTTAAATCGTTATAAGCGAAAGCTTCACTCTCTACATGTTTATGTAAAGTGTGATGTGCAAATGGTTCTACAAGATAATAAGTCACAAGAGTGAAAACAGTAACAACACCTAGTATAAATAATTCTTTCATTTTCTACTCCCTAAACTTTTTTTTCAAAATATGTGATAATTGGTAGTGCAATCCATAGTCCGATAAATGCAACTGCTGCAACAAAACCAATCGTACTAAAAGCACCTTCTGGAGGTAATTTACCCATAGCCGTAAGTGCGATCATATCAATTAACATTGCCCAGAACCAGTACTTAAATAGACCACGACGAGATGCAGGAACTGCATTTGGACTTCTATCTAAGAATGGAAGTGCTACAAATATTACTTGTGAAAATGCAAATGCCATCAGGCCAATATCAGTTGAGAATGGACGTAAGATCTCATAAGACCATAAGAAATACCACTCAGGGTAAATATGTGCTGGAGTTTTAAGTCCATCAGCAGGGTCAAAGTTTACAGGATCCATAGCAAAACCATAATGATAAAAGACAAGATAGAAGAAAAACACTAGGTAAAACCCTACTACCATCATATCTTTAGACATAAAGTCATTCGAAAAACGAATCACTTTACTTCCAGCTTTATCACCAGCTAAATACTTTTTACTCTCAGCTTCAAAATCTATCTCTTCACCATCTAAATTATTCACATGAGGAATACGAAGTGCTCCAAAGTGAAGACCAATAAGTCCAATAATTGCTAAAGGTACAAGCAATACATGAAGCATAAAAAATCTAGTTAAGAATGCTTGAGCAGGAACATAATCCCCACGAATCCACTCAACTAGTCCATCTGCATGTAAAGATCCACCAGCAAAAAGGTTAGTAATAACCATACCTGCCCAGTAAGACATCTGACCCCATGGAAGCATATAACCCGAGAATGCTTCTGCTGAAAATGCGACAAAAAGAAGCATACCAGAGATCCAAATCATCTCACGGCCTTTTTTATATGAACCGTAATAAATTCCTGTAAACATATGAATATAAATGATAAGAAAAACTACAGAGGCAGCAACACCGTGAACATGTCTCCACAACCAACCATAACCAACTTCTCTCATAATTGTAAAGTTTACACTATCAAATGCAGTATCAACATTTGGTTGATAATACATCAATAGAAAAATTCCAGAGACTAATAGAAGTACGAAAGTTACTACAAGAATCATTCCCATTGCCCAAAGAAAGTTAATATTCTTAGGTATCCAATATTCAGATCCTAACACTTTTTCTACTTTTTCGATTGCTAAACGTTGGTTTAGCCAATCGTAAATACTTGTAGCTTTTGTAAAATTTGCCATACTATCCCTTTTAAAGCGTTAAGCCATTTTCTTTCATTTTTAGCCACTCAGGACCTACTTCGCCTAAAACCAGTGTATTTCCTCTTATTGTAAAAGGAGGAATATCAAGAGCACGAGGAGGTGGAGACTTTGTAACATTTCCTACGATATCATAAGTACCACCATGACAAGCACAAGCAAAGCTTTTATCCTCTTTCTCATAACTTGGGATACAACCAAGGTGTGTACATAAACCTAAAGTTACGAGGTATGATGCTTCTCCAACAGAAATGACTCTTGGCTTTTGCGCTTCATCCATAGCTTCTAGCATCTCTTCAGTATAT
>QNZS01000020.1 GCA_003978465.1 Sulfurimonas sp.
CAAGATAAACTTAAAATCCTGCTTAAGATAAAGTACCAATCCCTGTAAAGAGGACAAGACTGTTACAGGCGAAGTAAAAGATATAAGTACTCTTTTTATAGAGTTTCAAAAACATTTATATATGTCATAAGTGTATAAACTATAAGGAAAAGCATTGAAAACATATGATATTTTTACAAATGAAGAAACTAAACTACCAGAGGGAAAAGCAGACTTTTTACTCGCAGCAAGTGTGACAAAAACATGTGAGATAGCGGGAATCACTCAAGCAGGTATTCCGGGAAAAATCTCTTACACTCCTACTTTAGATGCTGAGCTCATAACTACTCAAAAACTCTTCTCTATGCCAGCAATTGCTGAAACACCATCCGGGGTTCCTAGTCTTGCACTTATCACACGAGCTGTTCATAACCTTAGTGCTTTTAGTGCTATTGAGATTCTTGACTTAGGTTTGGAAATAAAACCTGAGCTAACACAGCTTCATAACTTTGACATACAAGCCTCAGGCCCCATCACTACTGGAGCAGATATAGATGCTGAAACTATTTTTGCCAAAGGCATGGCATTTGGTAGAACTTATGATTTAAAAGGCTCTTACCTCATCTTAGGAGAGTCTACTCCAAGTAGTACAACTACAGCAAATGCAACTGCATTAGCATTAGGCTATGATGTGGAAGATGACTTCTCTTCAAATTTTTTAAATGTTCCTAATAATGTACAAATTCAAACTATAAAAGCAGCACTCTCTTTAGTAGACGACAAGATGAGTACTTTTGAAAAGCTCTCTCTTGTAAGTGATAACATGTTAGTTTTTTGTGCAGGTTTTTTGCTAGAGGCTAGTCGTAGATTTCATGTAGTACTTGCAGGTGGTATACAGATGGCCACTTGTCTGCTTGTAGCAGACAAACTTCGCGAGGATATACTAATGAGACTAAAGTCAGATAACATTACTCTAGCTACAACTGCTTGGGTAGCGAATGATACAAACTCCAACATCAGACATATACTTCTGCAACTCAGTTATACTCCAAATGCAATATATACAGAGTTTAGTTTTGCAAATGCAGAGATACCTATCCTTAAAAAATATGATGAGGGTGAGGTAAAAGAAGGAGTGGGAGCAGGAGCATCTTTGGCTTATGCAAATACTAACTCACTTACAAACCAAGATGTTTTGGAGGCAGTTGAGCTCATTATGTACACTATATAGTCTCGTGTTTACTCTCATATAGAGGATAGCTAGCAATGAAATTTTAACAAGAACAGGAACAATTGCTAATTTTATCAACTTCTACTGCCCTAGTATGATACAATTCGTCATCAAGGACTACTATGAATAAAAAAAATATAATAAGCTCATACCCAAGTAAAAATATACAAATAGAAACATATCAAGAGGGAGACACTCTTGTTACAAAATTTTATTATGATACTAAAAATGCATATGTCAAAGAACTTACAAAAGAGAAAGATGGAACCAAAGATGTTAAACATTTTAACGTTGATGGTGTTTTATCTAAACAAGAGTTTTTTGTAGATGGTAAACGTCATGGGATAGAAACAAGATACCTAGTTTCAAAAGCTGAAAAAACTGTAAAAAGTACTAAAACATATCATGAGGGAAAACTTCATGGAGAATGTATCACATACAATGCCCTCGGTGGAATAATAAAACAAGAATTTTTTGTTCATGGCAAACGAGAAGAAAAAGAAAGTTAAAGTATTCAATTACTGAATGTAACTTCCTTAATTGTAAGAACACATATATGGTGGTTACATCAAATTTAACAGTTTCAATTGAAACTAAAATTCTTTTAACAAAAACATCAAAAGAACCATGCAAGTACGATCGTTCTAGATTTAGGCTGATTGTAAACAGAAGTCTTCCATCCGTTCAAAAAATACTTGAGTATACTAAAGAGCATATGTCAAGATTAAAGCTATAAGTGCTTAATGTCCCCAGGTAATATCTTCTTTAAGTGCATTCGTATTATCCCTCTCTCTGTGTTTCAAAAATTAGCATTTTCCTGCCTTATTTTTATGGGATACTCCTTAATATTAGAAATAACCTTTGTTAAACTCACTAAAACCTATAATCCCGTATTATAGTTAACTTCTCTTTCTTCTGTCGCCATGATGTGTATAATTCTTCTTAAAACATCTCTGACAAATGGCATACTTTGAGTTAAAGGGAAGTGCAGCACTACAGAGTTTACACATCTGTGCTAGCTGTGTTTGGTGTAAGGTCTGTTCAATATATCTGTTGAGGACACCTCTATATTCTCTCGCTTTTTTCTCATCTACAAACAAATCACCAAATCTATAAGTCAGCCAAAGGTATAAAGAGATCTCTTTGACCATATCCTCAGCACGAAGTAGTTCATCCGTTGTTCTTGCATACTTGCCTGTGAGTACAGGATGAATGTAATGAACACTTTGTTCTTGTTCAAGTGCATAAAGATATGACTCGAAAGCTTCAATAATATAAGGTGACTTCAAAGTTAAGGGTGCACAGGCAAGATGATACTTTGTTGCAATATCTAAATTGTAAGCATCCACTATTTTAGAAACTTCAAGCATATCTTCGAGGGAAGAGGCATAGAAAGGACCATTAAACTCCATATTTTTCACAAAAAAGCTAAGTATTACTTCTAAAGAGTTCTCTTCTAAAATCTTTGCAACGAGTTTAATATGCTCTAAATTTGCCATTACCTTAAAAGGAATAGTGATCTCTTTAGCTTCTTTGTAAAAGTTTTTCTTCACAATTTTAAGTGCTTCTGGATTAAGAGCCCCTACATGACCCTCTTCACTTAAGCCATATCGTCCAGCACGACCAGATATCTGATGTACTTCTGAGGGTAATAAATTACGTTGGGTTATACCATCATACTTCTCAGCTTTTGAGAAGAGTATAGTTTTTATAGGAAGGTTCATACCCATAGCAATAGCATCTGTAGCTATCATAATATCAGTCTCCCCCTCACGAAAACGTCGTGCCTCTTCTCGTCTTACCTCAGGTGAAAGGTTTCCATAAACAACACTCACACTAAATTCTTTGGCAAAGTTTTGTTTTAAACGTAGAACTTCTTTACGAGAAAATGCGATGATAGCCGTTCCTTTTTGTACATCCTTAACATCAGTTGGCATCTCAAGTAGAGTGAGTGGGTTTTTACGCTCAAACTCTATAATCTCTAACTCTTCTCCAAGATACTCTGCAAGTGCTATTATCGCCTCTTTAGCATTAGCTGAACCTGTCATGATTATCTCTTTTGCAGGGGCTCCAATGATAGCATTTGCCCATGCCCAACCACGATCACGGTCATCTATCATTTGAACCTCATCAATTACACAGACATCAACATCAACCTCATAGTTCATCATCTCAATAGTCGAACTTATATGAGTGGCCTCATCATCGAGAATCTGTTCTTC
>QNZS01000017.1 GCA_003978465.1 Sulfurimonas sp.
AGTGGTATATATTTTATTAGATTGAAGGCGCCTTCAAATTCAGATACCCGCAAAATTGTGTTAATCAAATAAAAAAGGATTATCTAAATGGAAATTTCTTATGAAGATTTCAGAAAAGTTAAAATCCATGTGGGAACAGTCAAGGCAGTAGAGGAAAATAAAAAGGCACGTAAACCTGCTTTGGCATTGGAAATAGATTTTGGAATCGGTATCGGCATGAAAAAAACATCGGCCCAGATAACTGATTATTATAATATGAATAATTTAATAGAAAAACAGGTTATTGCAGTTTGCAATTTCCCAACAAAAAATATCGCAGGAAGTGAATCAGAGGTTTTGGTGTTAGGTGCAATGGAAAAAGATGGTAAAGTTGTATTGATTCATCCATCTAAAATAGTAGCAAATGGATTGGAAATAATTTAACTAAAATTATTCATACAAACTATTGGAACAGTATTTCATTACCCCCTAATTTTGCTCTCTATTTAAAGCTAATATTTTTCAACTTAAATATAATCAGGAGTAAAAAATGATGTTAAGAAAATTAATGACAATTGCAATTATCACCGGAATATTTACCGGTAGTATCTTTGCAGGATCCCTTTCAGGAAGAGTAAATTTTGAAGGCAAAGGACCCAAGAAAAAAGCCTTGAGAATGGATGCTGATCCTGTATGTGGTGCCGCCCATAAAACGCCTGCATACCGTGAGAGTTTTGTGTTAAGTGATGACGGTTATTTAAAAAATGTAATTGTATATCTGAATAATGTAAAATATGAAGGGAAAGCCCCAACCACCCAGGCAGTTATTGATCAAAATGGCTGTGTCTATGCGCCTCATGTTCAGGGATTAATGGCAGGACAGGAATTACTCATTAAAAATTCTGATGCCACAATGCATAATATTCATGGGCTGCCAAAAATAAACTCCGAATTCAATTTTGCTATGCCCAAGGTTGTAAAAGAAAAAGCTATCAAATTTGAAAAGGTTGAAAACTTCATCAAAATAAAGTGCGATGTCCACCCCTGGATGAATGCTTATATTTCTGTTTTTGATCATCCCTTCTTTGCAGTTACGGATGATACAGGTAGTTTCAAGATTGATAGTATCCCTCCGGGAACATATGAAATGATTGCCTGGCAGGAAAAATTCAAGGACAAAAAAACAAAGGAATGGAAAACTCTCAATGCATCCGTAACAATTGGTGAGGGTGATACTACACAGAATTTCACCTTTATTAAAGAAGCCAAAAAGAAATAATTTCCCCACCATTTAAAGAAAGGTGAGGAATTTCATTTCTCACCTTTTTTTTTAATAATTATGAAAAAAATTATCCTACTTCCTATTATTTTATTTTTACTGGATTGCTCTGAAAATAAATCCTACGGTGTACGGGGTACCATCCTCGAAGTACGAAAAGAGTCCAATGAATTTCTTATTCACCATGATGAAATCCCTGGATTCATGATGGCAATGACTATGCCTTTTAGACTGGCTGATAGTTTGGATATTAACAAATATCAGGTGGGAGACAGTTTGAAATTCAAATTAATTATGGGTGAGAATAGAGCCATTGCATCTGGATTCCAATTATTAGGGAAGGGTACACTCCAAGTTCCTGACGATATGTGGGATGATGAATATACTGCTCTGGAAATAGGAGAACTATTTACCGATATAACTCTCTTAGATTTGGACAGCAACACAGTTTCACTCTCCAATTCTGATGGTAAGTTTAGGTTAATATCCTATATTTTTACCCGCTGCCCCATGCCCAATATGTGTCCGGCAGTTGTGGTGAAAAACCAGTACCTGGCACGGGTTTTTAATGATATACCGGAAATTGAATTTCTTCTGGTGAGTTTTGACTATATTTATGATACCCCTTCAATCCTCAAAATCAATTATGGGAGTTTGGTAGAATCAAATTCTAACCTGAAAGCCTATTCCAGTTTTGGTCATATAAACGATATCTTCACTTTAGGCGGTCAGTCCCAGGTTTCATTTTGGGGCATTGAAGAAAATGATATTGGCCATTCTCTCCGTTCTGTTCTCATAGATCCCGAACGACGCTTGCTGAAAGCATTTGATGGCATGGATTGGCGCCCTGATGCTACTGAACGGGATATTCGTAATATCTTGAAGGCGTATAGTTTGTAAGGTGTAACTCAAGCAAACTGCTTGAGAAAAATGTAAAACAAGCAAGCTGCTTGTTTTACTTTAGATTAATCCACCTTTATACCATACACCTCTTCAAAGGTGTCTGTGGGCATAAGCCGGATGGCATCCCAGGTGAGTTTGGTGCAGACCCGGGCACAGACCATACAGCCAGTACATTCGTTGAACCGCACCTGTACAGGTGGAATGGGAAATCCATATTTTTCTTTGGGCACTGGTTCAATACAATCCACAGGGCAGAAAGGAACACAAGCCTGACAGCCTGTACAGTTATCCTCATCCACTACAGCCATAATTTTTGGACGAATTTTCTTAATCCGGGGATCATCCGGTAAATCTGGTATGCCTTTAAAATGATCTGCTGTCTTTTTTGCCATAAATTATTTGTTAGTTGTTACTTAATCCGAATTTCTTCACTACCACCCCCATGATGAAAAATACTGCTCCAATTCCCAGAAGTTTATAATCCATTAATTGGGGAAATTTATTTATAAACCCTGCACCAATTACCAATAATCCCACCAATTGAAAGCCCTTACTTATATAATACATCAGGCAGTGGAATTATTAGCTGCGGCTTCCTCAACAATTGCTATTTCACCAATAATTTCCACATTTTCTTTAAATCCGCGGTGCTGTAAAATGGTCACATACAGAAAATGGATAAATGCCAAATCAAAAAGAAGTCCGTGAATCCAGCCAGCAACGCTTCCGGTTTGAACAGCACCACCTAAGATAAAAACTACCCCAATAAAAACCATGTTCATGGTTAAATGGGGAAAGAGGATCATTTTAGTTTTTTTCACTTTCTCATAAAGGCTGGGTTCACCACCTCCCATTTTGATACTCTTTTTAATGGCAGTTCCTGATCCTATAAAATAAAACATGACCAGGGTTTCAGTGAACATATAAAAAATAGCTGTAAATAATGCAAATTGCGGGTGGTTGGCCTGAATTAATTGAAACTGGAAATAGCCCTGTAAACCAGTAAGTGCCAATAGGAAAATACTAATGGCAATACATAAATAGCTGAATATCATCAATCCCCACATTTCTATTTTCCTACTCGTTCAAAAAGCAATTCGGTTTCCGGAAAGTTCGTAATCTTTACCA
>QNZS01000068.1 GCA_003978465.1 Sulfurimonas sp.
CATTAAAGATTTTGACTTTGAGAACTCAGGTGAGCTTAAAAACATTAAAGCAATGGTTAGCTCAATGACAAAAAAAGAGCGTGAAGAGCCAGATCTTATTAATAACTCACGTAAGCAAAGAATAGCAATTGGTTGTGGACTTACAATCGTTGAGATAAACAGAATGATCAAACAGTTTAAAAACGCAGGTAAAATGGCAAAAAAATTCTCTGGTAAAAATGGAATGAAACAGCTTCAATCTATGATGGGTGGAGCAGGTGGACCTGGCGGTATGGCTGGACTACCTAGATAATACACAAAACTTAGCAAAATGTATCCTTGTGTAGGGAGATAAATCTCCCTCAAACCCTCTATATCTATAACAAGTAAACATTTGAAGAGTGTACTCTGTACATTTTTTGTATTATTATTGCTTTTTAACTCTTTCTTCGTTATAATTCCACTATCGTAATAACTTCTGAAATAATCCCTCTGTGATTAGAAGGTATCTCCGTTAAAGAGATATAAGACGCCAAATGGCGGTAAGAGGCACAATAAACTACTTGTATTTATTTACAAACTATATTTATTCTGCAAAAAATACCCCTAAAATATTTATAACCTAAAAGGAAACACATGACAGTAATTAGACTTACTCGTATGGGAAGAAAAAAGAGACCATTTTATCGTTTAGCGGTAACAGATAGCCGTAAACGTAGAGATGGTGGTTGGATCGAACTTATCGGTCATTACAATCCAATGAATGAAGAGAAAACTCTTGTTGTTGATAACGAAAGACTTGACTACTGGTTAAGTGTTGGTGCTCAGATGAGTAGCCGTGTTAAAAAGATTACAGGTCGTTAATCATGATTACTGATTTTGTTGCCGAGTTTGCAAAACTAATCGCCTCTAATCCAGACGATGTAAGAGTTGAAGTAGAAGAAGGCGATGAAGTAACAGAAATCATACTCTATGCTAATCAAGCCGATATTGGTAAATTGATTGGTAAAAGTGGCAAGATGATTGGTGCTATTAAAACTGTTATCTCTGGCTGTAAGGCTAAAGATGGCATGAGTTATAGAATTAATGTCGAAGCACTTTAAAGAACAGTTACTTCATATCGCTACTATCGGCAAAACTGTCGGTATAAAAGGTGATATGAAGTTTCATGATAAGTCAGATTTTCCTGAACAGTTTAAAGTAGGAAGCTCTTTTTTAATTAACAAAAAAGATAAAATCACTTTAACAGATGTAAACTTTGAACGTGGACTAGTAAAGATTAATAGTCTTAGTAATCCACAAGATTGTAAAAAGTTTGTGAATGCAAAACTTTATACAACATATGAAGAGACAAGACAAAACTGTCAGCTTGAAAAAGGTGAGTATTTTTTCTTTGACTTGGAAGATTGTCAAGTTTACGAAAATGGAAAACTACTAGGCGTAGTTCAAGAGATAGAGAGGATAGCAGTAACTAATTATTTGTATATAGTTACGAATGAAAGTTTAGTTGAGAGTGGTTTACCTAAAAGCTTTTTAGTTCCTTTTATAGAACCATTTAAAAAAGATGTGGATATTAAGAATAAAAGTATCACTTTAAGTGGTGCATTTGATATTTTAGAAGCTTCTTAATGACTTTTACTTTTGTTACACTTTTTTCAAACTTAGTAGAGGGTTATTTTAATGACTCTATATTACAACGTGCGATAGAGAAAAACCTGTTTTGTGTTAAGTATCTTAACCCTAGGGATTTTTCTCTTAACAAGCACTCTAAAGTTGATGATACAGCAGTTGGTGGTGGAGCCGGAATGGTGATGAATCCTCAACCTTTGTTTGATGCCTTAGATAGTTTGAAAAAAGAAGATGAGAATGTGTATATAGTTTTTTTAACTCCTGTTGCTAAACCGTTTGTGCAAAATGATGCGAAACGTTTAAGCAACAAGTCCCATATAGCTTTTGTGAGTGGAAGGTATGAAGGAATTGATGAGAGAGTGATAGAAAAGTATGCAGACGAAGTTTTCTCTATCGGAGATTACATATTAACGGGAGGTGAATTAGCCTCTTTAGTTATATGTGATGCGGTAAGTAGAAATATAGATGGAGTTTTGGGAAACAGTGATTCATTAACTATAGAGAGTTTTGAATCGTCACTTCTTGAAGCACCATCATTCTCAAAACCGAAGTGCTACGAGGGTTTAAATGTTCCATCAGAATATTTAAAGGGAAATCATAGTAGAATTCGCTCATTAAAATTAGCTTTATCTGAATGTAAAACAAAGTTTTTCAGACCAGAGCAGCTAAAAAAGCACAATATATAGTATTGATGCAAATAAAATTAAGGATTATTTATGAGAAATAAATATATTGAAAATTTTGAAAAAGTACAAACATCTGAGAAAAATATTCCAGATTTCCGTGCTGGTGATACTCTGCGTTTAGCAGTAACAATTAAAGAAGGTGATAAGTCACGTACTCAGAGCTACGAAGGTGTATGTATCGCAAAACGTGGTGAAGGTACTGGTGCAACAATTACGATTCGTAAGATTGGTGCTAACGCAATTGGAATTGAAAGAATATTTCCATTATTTAGCGACTCAATCACTGAGATTAAAGTTATTCGTCGCGGCCGTGTTCGTCGTGCAAAACTTTTCTATCTTCGTGACCTTGCTGGTAAAAAAGCTCGTATTAAAGAACTTAGAAGAAAATAATTCTTCTAAGCTCGACCCTTCATCTTTACTAAGTTATAATTAACTACATTTAACATACTTCCCTAATTAAAACATATTAACAATAATAATCCAATATTTGATAATATTTCCATTTTTGAGATACATTTAGCTACAAGGCTTAAACTATGATTTAAAGAAGGTGATGAATGATATGTATGATTGTAAATAAAATATACAAATAAAAATTTAATTAATAGAAGTAAGTGCATCTAATTTGGATAGCTCAGTCAATGAAGTATAAAAATACAGTCTAGAAAGTGATAATTTCGAGAATTTAGTTGATTATCATGGGTATAATTTAATTGGATTAGACTGTAAAAATCATACTAATAGTGATGGCAGGAATGTATTTGATAAATAGATTATAATTCCTTCCACAACTTAAGCAAACTCTAAGTAGTATGACCCTATAATTCCCATCCACAAACAGAGACACCTTGTTTAAAACGAGGTTACGAGCCCTTCATGTTGAAGAGTTAAGAGACAGTTTGAGATCATTGAAAACTAAGCAAGTA
>QNZS01000016.1 GCA_003978465.1 Sulfurimonas sp.
TCATCTACAGAAGTACATTGCTCTTTGAATAATCTGGACAACAACTGGAAACTGCTCATGCTTTTTACTTTTTCATTTGAAGAGAATTGCCGCAAAAGAAAATGGGTGTCTTCTGCCAACAGGCTGAGCGTTTTAACGGTTTCGGAGGGCTTAACCGCGGCAAAAAGAGCTTCTTCTTTTTTGTTGATATAGCTCTTGAAACGAGCTGATTCTAATTGATCAAAATGAGTACGGTGCTGCCTTTTGAGATTCAGCAGAAACTTCTTGATGGTTCTGCTGAATAAAGCGATTCGCCCAAGATGACGCATATTTGACTGGATCTGGACTGAGTCCAAACGTTGTTTGTCAAAATCAACTTTGAACACCTCGGACAAATTTTTAGTGGCTTGCTCAAACATCTCAACATACAGACCATCGTCTGTCAGATGCTTGCGCATTGTCCATAAGCTCTTGAGGCACAAATAAGCTTCTCCGTCGGAATCGCCTGGAACATCCAGAGCATAACTCCACCTGGCGTCGAACATAAAAGCGCCAACGGCTTTTTCGTCAGTCAGGTCAAGCATTTGCTGAAGAATCATCAAGCCCAGCATCGAACGTATTTCTTTGCTCGGACGACCATTCTTGTCGTGGTAATATTTGCGAAGTGACTCAACAGGCAATGCGGGAAGTATCTCACTACGAAATATTTCCGGCCATGAATTCTTTAGTACAGAGAGCCGTTTTGGACCAAAATGTTCGAATGGATCGAAAAAGTAGCCCTGTTTGTTGTCTTTTACGTGAAACATAATGAATTCTTCTTATCTGGTTGATAATACAGATATATTATGATATATTATGACATATTACTCTGAATTGAACAAGATTAATATTAATTATATTTCAAAATATCAGTAAGTTAACTTAATACTCTTTTTACGGTTCCATCATATTTAAAAGTCTGCTAATAATCCGGTATTGCTCAAAAGAAACTTAAACCAACTGCAGCCCGTACGGAAAAAGTTAGGATTATTATAACCGCGCCGAGCTCTGAAAGTAGATCCGCGATACTTCTCAAAATAATTAAGTCACAACCACAGCTAAAAATAAAATGAAAAAGTGGTTTTCTCTAATATCATTTTTTTTCATAACCTGCTTTGGTGTTTTAGCAGCAGAGTCCGGAATTGTTTGGAAAAGTGTCAATAATTCCGGAGTCATTCTTTCCACAAATTCAGCAAAAACTTTAGCAGAAATGCTGGATGAACTTATAAAAAAATTCGCCTTGCATCCTGAAAAAATAAGGATAGATTCCTCAGTTAAAGGTCTTCCGGAAGTAGAAGAAATTCGAAGCCAAAATCCGGAAAATGTTTTGAACCTGCTTCTTTCACGTCATGATTTGACCTTAGTTCCTCAGCAAGGTCAGCACCTGATAGTGTTACGGACAGAAGCATGGAGGCATCGTCCCTTCAAAAAAATACTCAATGCTCCTGTTTCTTTAGAAAATATTTTGCGTGAAATATCTCAAGTTGGGCAAATTACTTTACATTTTAATACAGAAAAAATAAAAGAGCGCAAAGTAATTCGCAATTTGGATTATAGCACAATTGAAGACGCAATCTTTGATCTGGCACGGCGTCAAAATGCGCTTGCGGTTTATTATCCGGGACAGCATGTTTTAGTATGGACTCAAGATCCACCGTTGGTTACCAAGTCTTTTACCCTCAGAATTGCCAGCCAAAAACAAGTCCGTTCTTTTATGGCAAAGATCAGAAAAGAACTGGAGGAAATCCGTCTTGTACATGTTGCATATCCTGCCGACAATTTGTTGGTTTTGAGGGGTTCGGAAGAATCTGTAAAGTTAGCATTGCAATTGATTGAGCAATGGGAAAACGGACTCCCTGACATCTCCTCTACTGATTCTGAACTGTTTCCGGCTCCTGCCGAAATTGATGAAAAAGACTCTGAGCAAGAACTACTTCCGGAAAGCAGAATTGTGCGCTTGCCATTAAAGTACTTAAGCGTGGGTGCGCAAACTGTACGGAGTAACGGACAGTCTTTGATAATTCCGGGTGTTGAAGAAAGCTTGAGAAAAGCCCTGCAACAACGCCTCGAAGATGAAACAGAAATACCCCCTTTTCGTCCACAAATTATTGCGGATTTGCTCGGCAACACACTCATTCTGGAGGGCAGCAAATCTCATGTGGAATGGATGGAAAGATTGGTAATGATTTGGGATCGCCCCTTGCCTTTGATCCGGATTGAAGCACACCTGTTTGAAACCAGCGAAACACATTCACGGCAACTTGGCTTGGAATTCCGTGGTAAAAGTGTTTCCACAGCTGGAACAGTCAGCGTCACAGATCAAGGTGCTTATACCGCTGGTTTAGCTTTGGGTCCTGCTGCGGCTTCACAGGCTTTGCGAGTCGATGCTGTTTTACGTTTGCTGCAAAGTGAGGGTAAGGGACGCATGCTTTCAAGGCCTGTGGTGGTCACACTCAATAATGTGGAAGCTGAAATGAACAGTGGCTCTGTACTGCATATTAAAATCGTGACCGAAAAAACGAGTCGCTTGCAAGAGTTGAAAACCGGTATTACACTCAGAGTGACTCCCCGTTTGATTGAGGACAATGATAATCACAGCAATGACAGGATATGGCTCAATATCTACGCAGAAACCAGCAACCCGACTGAGGGTTCCAGCATTGACGGAATCCCGCCGATCAATACCCAACGCGCCCAAACTCAAGTAATTGTGAAAGATGGACAACCTTTTTTGCTTGGTGGATTGATCAAAAACAGTTCCGGACAAAGTCAGTCCGGTGTCCCGTTTTTTAAAGATCTGCCTTTGCTGGGCCCTTTCTTCAGGACAAGTGGCGCAAGTGACCGTTTCGATCATGTGATGGTCTTTGTGACACCTACTCGTGTCTTTGCGGATGAGATTCAGCAATTGCCACAATTTACTGAGAAGGCGAGTGTCAAGAAATCCGCAGAAATAAAACCATGATTTTTTCAAAAATATTTTTAAGACCGCTGCTTCTAGTAATTTCGCAGGTTTTCAAAACCTTTGTTCTTATACGGATTCAAGCCTACAAAAGAGGTTGGTTAAAAACAGAAACAGTAAAAACAGTTGTAATTTCTGTCGGAAATTTGACAGTCGGCGGAACAGGAAAAACGCCGGTTGTTGATTTCCTGGTTAAGGAATTCC
>QNZS01000065.1 GCA_003978465.1 Sulfurimonas sp.
TTAGCAGTAAAAAAAGTGATCCATGGAGAAGAAGTCACCAATAAGGATGCCCTGGCCAACCCCGAAGCGCTCGACTGCTTTAAGGACATTCTCTGATAATTCCTGTCATTATATTCATTATTTCTGTACTTCTTTTTATTAGTGCAGTTAGGAATGATCAACGAATTCTGATCTCTATTAAGATTTGCATTGCGTATGCCCTACTCACAACAGGATGGTACAATATCCAGTACAATCCGCACTTGATCCTTTGGTTATGTAATATCACTGCGATATTAGGACTAATTCTTTCATTCAAATTTGATCAAAAGCTTTTTGAGATCTTTTTCTACTTTGCCTGGACGGGTGATCTGCTGACATTGTTGATCTGGCCTAATCCCGTCTGTCCGCCACTGGAAACGTATCCATTATCCTGGGCTGGATTTTATTTAAAGCACACGGCACCTTTGGCGCTTACCATTTTGTTTATAAGTCAAGGACATCGATTAAACAGCAATGCTGCGTGGATTGCGTTGAAGACCATGTTAGCTTATGCGGGATTTATTGCCATATATAATTTGATATTCGACCAAAATTTATTGGATTTAAGGTATCCTTCAATTGATATCATGAAGCTTTTCGGTCCCTGGCCTATTTATGTTTTAGTGAATGTGCTATTGGCGCTCCTTTGGTACTACATTATTCACGCGATAACTAAAAGATTAAAGATTATCAAAATTTCGTAAATTAAAATCTCATGGCGGCTGCCTTTTCCCTTTCTTTGGGAGCTTGTGATCAAAGCGCAGCCGCCTATTTTATTATTGGAACTGCTTCATTCATAATGGCGTACAAGCCCCAGATCGCAAGCGTAAACTCAAAGAAAGGAGCACGCCATGAATCAAAATGATAACAGCTCAACGGGAGCGTTCGTTGTCTCCCTTACTTTTGCTGTAGTGCTTTTTACAGCACTTTACATTCAACATAAACCCTCAAACGAACCAGCCGCAGAAATTGAAATATCTGCAGTAGTTGAAGAAATGATTCCTTCAGAACCGGTAGTGATTGAAGAAGTAGTTACTACTGAGACAGAGGTTGATAAAAAAGAGCTAGCTACTCCGGAACCTCCGGCTGTGATCTCTTTTGCAAAAGCTTTTGCCATTTCCAGGAAAGCCCTTGGCGCCAGCCAGACGTTTACCTGGGAAGGCAAACAGTATTCAACAAACACGGCTGAAGAAGCAGAGGCTCAAGCGACAGTTGAACAACTGGAGATCGATTTGACCGATGCACAAGACTCACTTGGCAATACCCTCTCACTTGCCATCACACCGGAGTTCTAAAACCGAACACCAAAAAGAAAGCCCCTGATTAATCAGGGGCTTTCTTTTATCTAAATTTTTTTTAAAATATTCTTTATCTGCGTCCGATGCAGATACTGATGTCCTGCAGCTAAACACAGCCATTGAAATGAATTCAACGGCCCCAGCCAAGGATGACGGAATTTCATATCGGAACTGCGCTGGTAACGCTCATTGCTCATGATGGTGATAAATTCATCCTGAAAACCTTTGAAACGTCCAATGACTTCCCGGCCAATATCAATCGATGGTTTGTAATTGGCGATATTCACATTTTTATCAGGAACTTTCCCCTCATTCAAATGAATGATAGCATCCTTGAAATCCTTTCCGGTTATAATCAGATGCTCCATAGTCATGGCCGGTGACCAATTACGAGAACTATCCTCCATGCCCCGTAAGCGATCGATTAACACTGGGGTTAATAACTGTTCATCACTAAGTGGATCAACTAGTGCGAAGATCTTTCTACCCTCTTCGCGAAATAATTCCACAGCTGAATTCCAAGTCATGGTGCTAACGAAACGGGGTAATTTTATATAACGTAGTAAAAACGTTTCGAATGCCGGCAGTCCTGCGCCAGGCTGATCCAAATGGACTGCTTCAGACACTATATAATTTCCAGTGCCTGCTCCAGGTCAGCGATCAAATCCTCTTCTGCTTCGATGCCGATGGAAATGCGAATTAATTCATCCTTTATGCCGGCAGCGGCGCGCTCTTTTGGGGACATGCCGGAATGGGACGTCTGTACGGGACGAGTTACCAGCGATTCCACTCCGCCTAGACTGGGTGCATTGATAAACAATGTTAAATTTGATATGAACATGTCTGCATCGTCAACATTACCGTTAATCTCAAAACTGACCATGCCACCACAGCCATCAAGAAGTTTTTGCGCGCGGTTATAACTGGCACTGCTTTCCAGTCCGGGATGGTTTACTTTTTTTACTTTTTCATGCTTCTCGAGAAATCTGGCGACAGCCAATGCATTGCTGTTCTGGCGCTCCATGCGAATGCTCAATGTTTTCATCCCGCGGTGCATGAGGAAACAGGCGTTGGGATCCAATGCTCCACCCAGGTGATTCAATTTATGTCTGACTTTTGTAATCAATTCCTTTGATCCAATTACAGCTCCAGCTACAATATCTGTGTGTCCATTCAAATATTTCGTAGCGCTGTGGAGCGAGAGATCAAAGCCATGCTCCAGCGGGCGGTAATTCACAGGAGAGGCAAAGGTATTGTCGATCAGTGCAAGTAAATTATGTTTTTTGGCAAACTCTACCACTGCATTCAAGTCCAGAACATCCATTAATGGATTGGTAATTGTTTCAACATAAATAAGTTTTGTCTCTGGTCGCAACTTCTCATCCCATCTTTCAGGGTGACAACAATCAATAAAATCACATGCAATACCAAGATCAGGAAGATCTTTATTTATTATATCATGGGTGCCGCCGTAGAGCGTTTCATGTGCTAAAAAATGATCACCGGTTTTAAGAAACGAAAGCAACACTGCTGAAATGGCGGCCATACCGCTGGATGTAACCAATGCATCTTCACCATTTTCTAAAGCTGCCAGTTTTTCATGGAGTGCAATATGGTTAGGGGTGTTGTTCAGCCGAATGTATTTTAGATCATGGTAATCCGTTTCGCCGCCAAATTCAAAGGTAGACGATTGGAAAATGGGCATACTCACCGCGCCGCCAAACCGCTTTTTAGGTTCACCGGCGTGAATGAGTTTTGTATCAATTTTATGATTTTTTGACATCAATAAATAGGAAGAATGTAGCCCCTAAAAGAAAAAAGGGCAATGGAGTCAATCGGGTATTTGAGTTTATGATTATATTTGTTATTATAGCCACTAATATATTACTCAATGAACGGATAATAAATCATGGGAAAAGAAAAGCAACTTTTAGGAAGTAAAGCAAAAGTTGAAGCTTTAATCAAAAAATTGATTAAGGATAATATGTATGATCCCAACGAAGAAGAAAATTGGCTGATAGATGAATATGATAGATTTAATCACCATGCAAAGCAATTTTTACAGGTGTTTGAAAAATACTATGTTGCAGTTTGGGATGATCTAAAAAAACGCCGTCGCATGAATATAGAAATTTTTGAAGAGCACCTTGAGCATCCGAACTACTATCTGTTGGATCTACTTGTTTATGATTTTATCAAAAAAACTATAAAACGAAAAGATTTGAAATCACCCTTAATGCTGCAAAA
>QNZS01000070.1 GCA_003978465.1 Sulfurimonas sp.
ATGAAAAATTATCCTTTTAATCCTGTCATGGAAATGCCTTCCGTAAAGAATTTCCGGAAGACAAAGAAAAGAACTAATATGGGCAAAGTTAAGAGGGTAGCTCCAGCCGTCTGAATTCCAGGATAGGAGCTATATTCCCCCCTTGTAAAAAGACCTAACAACACACTTAGGGGCATTAAATTGTAATCCTTGGTTACGATGAGGTACCACAAAAATTCATCCCACATACCCATAAATGTAAAAATGGCAACAATGATAGTCACCGATTTTGATAATGGTAGCATGATTTTAAAAACAATCTTCAGCTCAGAACACCCATCTAATCTGGCAGCATCAATCAGCTCTTGAGGAACTGTTTTAAAGAATTGAGTAAAAAGAAAGATCGCCCATGCACTGATCATAAAGGGTGAGAACATCCCCTGAAATGTATTAATCCATCCTAATTCCAACATTAATAAAAACCGTGGTATTAAAAATAAAACTGTGGGAAATAACATTTGAAATAAGATAAAATTATTCAATAGGGTTCTCCCGGGAAATACTATTCGGGCTAAAGCATATCCCGTGATGGCACCAAAAAAAACAACCGAAATTGTAGCAATTGAAGATACGACCAAACTGTTGAAAATTGACCTTACAAATAGATTGGTGGAACCGGTTGCTCCCAGTGAAAATAACATACGATAGTGCTCCAAAGTAAACTGAGTGGGGAGAAATCTGTTGTAGATTTCCGCAGGAATCTTGAATGAAGCCAATAACATCCAAACGTATGGGAAAACCATAAAGATTAATCCGAACCCAAGAAAAGCATAAGTTATGACAAGACCTGATAATTCTGATTGTTTCTTATTAAACATATTTTGAATGATCAATATGATATGTCCCTTTCCACCATCTTCCTGATCACAAATACAAAGGAAAAACTAATTATAGCTACTACTATTGCGAAACTGGATCCATAGCCAGCATGTAGGGCTGTAAAGGTTTGATGATAAATCTGCATAACAAAAGTCTGAGTACTGTCGAGGGGTCCTCCCCCGGTAATCATATATGGTTCGGTAAAAATATTAAAAGATAACATGACTGCAAAAATAAGGATGATCATGAAAGCCGGGTTCAGTAGTGGAACCGTGATCCGCCAGAATTGTGTCCAATTACTTACCCCGTCTATCTCAGCCGATTCGTAGAGAGAGGTAGGAATTGATTGTAGTCCCGCTAAGAAAATCAAACTATAATAGCCCAGGTATTTCCAAACCACAATAATAGCAATCGAAGCCATGGCAATCTTAGGACTGGAGAACCAGGGAATAGTAATTCCCAAATTGCTCAGCCAAACATTGATCAATCCATCTCCGGAGAAAAGAAGGTTAAAAACAATGGAATAGGCGACCCCGGCAGAGACATAAGACATCAGATATCCGGAGGCAAAAAAGGCCTGCAAGAACTTGATCCTCCTCAGCAACAAAGCCACTACCAAGGAACAGATAATTACCATCGGAACGTATACTATCATGAAGAATAGGGTATTCTTGAAAGATATCCAGAATAGGGGATCGTGAATGACTTTCAGGTAATTACTAATCCCGATAAATTCTTTTTCCGGAGAAATAATATTCCATTTTTTAAATGAAATAATCAATCCCCATATAAAGGGATATACCCAAAAAATTATTGTATAAATTATATAAGGTGCCACCAATCCACACCCAACGAATCTATAAATTCTTCTTTCTTGAATTTTGAACGTTTTACTTTTTTTCATAAATATCAGGGACCCGATTTTAAAATTCTCTGAATAGTTTGATTAGCATCTCTGGAAGCTATAGCGGGTGACTTCAATCCGAAAATTATAGGCTGCCATAATTCCCGGTTGAGAATCGTCTGAATTTCCACAGTTTGGGGCGTCAAGACCAATGGCACAGAAAAATCTAAGGCTTCTGCGTATAATTTTATATCCGGATTATCATTAAAATATTCGATGAAGATAGGATTATCGATCAGATCTTCACGAGCAGGGAGAAAATTGGTCAATTCTAACCATAGGGAATCGTGCCCGCCACTAAAATACCACTTCATAAAATCCCACGATTCCCCCTTCTTCCGTGAGGTATTGAACAGAACCATTCCTTTTGACTCAGCCAAGGTATAAACCGGGGCATTTACCGGATAATAATCCGGCACTACCAGAGGAGCAATCACATATTCCAAGTCAGGATACATTCTCTTTGTTCTTGTGATATCTCCGGCGCCCTTTATGGAAGCAAGAAACATCTCCTTTTGAAACCCGTCTTGTATGTCAAAACGGGGGGCATAGCCTTTTTCAAATACATTAAAAAAGAATTCTGTGACGGCTGTTCCGGCTTGATTATCAAAAAGGGCTTCCTTTTCTTTTACGTTTATGTAGGGATCACCAGCCGCTGCAGCTGCATATAATGTTAAATAGTCAAACCATCTTTTATACCACTTGGATGAAATATCAACCGTTAGACCATAAACCTTTTGAGTCGTACATACTTGATCTAACAGGGTAAAAAACTCAGAATACGTCCGGGGAAGTTTAGTGACTTCCAATTTGTCGAGCATTTTTTTATTATACCATATCATTTCTGGATTAACATAAACGGGTATCACGTAGACATGGCCATTATAGAACCAGTTATTCCGAATGATATTGGTCATCTTTCGCTTTTCCATAACATCCCAAAATCCTGGTAAAGTATCGAGCGCCACAAGCACCTGTGCATCAGCCAATTGAGCAGCAAAACCACCGAAAATATTAGAACAAATATCGGGACCCGTTCGAGTAGCAATCGCCGTGAGTAATACCTCCTCGGAGGTTGTGCCTGCCGGTATAGTCTTCCAGTCTATTGGGAAATCCGGATGGGATGAATTCCATTCCTCAACCATCTTACTTTCAAATCTTGATAGTTCCAAACTGGGAGCGGTCCAATATGATATATTTTTAGTATCATTCTCAGCTTTTGATGAATGGCAAGACATGACCATTGTAGTTACTGTAATGAATACTGCCAGTATCGTTAAATATTTAATCATCGATTCCCCAAACGAT
>QNZS01000019.1 GCA_003978465.1 Sulfurimonas sp.
GAATCAAAAGTTCTTCTTATTCAAACCGACACTACTGTCGGTTTTTTATCGCAAGATGAGTCACAACTTCAATCTATAAAAGAGAGACCTTCCACTAAACCTTTTATCAAAGTATACAAAAGCTTTAAATCTTTACAAAACTCACATATAAGAGTTCCATCAAGACAAAAAAAACTTATTCGCCGTGCAAAAAAAACAACATTTATTGTAAAACATACATCCTTTCGTATAGCAAAAGACACACTTCACTCCAAACTATTAACAGACATAACTTGGAACTACTCAACATCAGCTAATGAACGCTCAAAACACTTCGATAGAGGATTTTGTGAAGTAAAAGCTGATATAATAATCGAAGATAAGAACTCTTTATATGAGGGAAAATCATCAAAACTCTATAGAATCAACAATATCAAAAAGGTGAGGTTACGATGAGTAAAGTAGTACAAGCATTTTTAAGTGGTATGTTTTTCACTTTTATTCTAGATTTTTTTCTATTTCTAGGTGTATTTGAGAACTATATAAAAGCAAAAGAGATTGATGTTTATTATAATATCTTGTTTGCAGACCATCAAAACCTCTTTATCTTTCTTTTCTTTAGTATTATACTTGGATATATAACACTTTATAAGGAGACTAAACTCTCTCTAATTGTTATAGGGACACTCTCGATTATCTCACTTTCCACACTTATTCCTCCTATTGGAAGTACTTTGGGTGAAGCTCTTTTAATGAAAAGTGATGTAGAGATACATATGATTAAATACTCATATAGTGGTGACATTCTTTATGATGGTAGAGACAAAATAACTTTTTATGACTATAACTTTAAAAAAGTATTACATTTAGATAAAAATCAAATAATAGGTGAATATTAGAATGAATAGATTTACAAACAGTGTTTTACTCGGGAGTACTGGTGTTCTTATGATGAGTGTTTTAGCAGGTTGTGAAGCACCTCAAGAAGAGCAAAAAAACCGTTTTTTAGTTATAGAACAACAGACAAATGGTAAGTACATAGTAGTTGAAGAGATGCCAACTGATGGCCCGTCTCGTGCTATCATCCGTGAAAAAGATGCACAGGGTAATACAGTTGAGCGTTTCATGAATGAAGCGGAGATGAAAGCATTAGCAGAACAAGAGTATAAAAAAGTACAAGATGGTTCATCTGAAACACTTAGAGATAATGGTGGTGGTGCAGGAATGGGACTAGCAGGTACTATCCTCGCTGTTGCAGCAGGTTCTCTTATGGGAAATATGATAGGAAATGCTCTTATGGGTAATAAAAACTTTTCAAAGAATAGTGCCCGTTCTAACAAAAGTGCTTATAGTCGTTCTGCAGCTGGTAAAGCCAGTAAAAGAGGAAGTGGTAAAAAAAGCTTTTTTGGTGGAGGATCTAAAAGTTCTTCATCTAGTAAAAGGGGTGGCTTCTTCGGTGGATAATATTAAACTAACAGAGAACGAAGCACAAGCCTATTATGATGCTGCAAATGAACTCTACGACATGTATATCGAAGCAGCTGATCATGTTATTGAGAATGACCTCTTTTTTGAATTAGGTATTCCATTTAACCTTGTAGATGTTATCAAAAAAAGCTGGGAAAGTGATGTGCATTGGCATATTTATGGAGCATTTCTTTTTAGTGGTGGTTTAAATAATAGCCCTATAAAACTTTTAGAGTTTCAAGCAGATACTCCAAGTAAACTACTACAGACTTCTCAAGAACAACTGGGTGAAAATAGTTTTAATGAAATCTACGAAAAAGTAAGTGAGAACTTCAAGAGACTTATCACACTTGATGATGGTGTTGAACTTTTTGATGAAAGATACGACAATTGGAAAATCCTCTTCTCAAGTCCAAGCGATGATGAAGAAAAAGAAAAAACATCAAGATTTTTACAACAACTAGCAGAGGAAGCAGGATTTGCTACAAGTTTTTCTTACTTGCATGAAGTAGCCTTTAATGAAGAAGGTATACATGACCAAGAAGGCAATAACTATGAATACTGGTATAAGAACTACTCATGGTTAGATATAGCGACTGATGAGGGGGAATTAGCGACTACTCTTACAAGTATAATGGATAAGCAACAAGCAATTATTATAAATCCTGCCTATACTCTACTCTTTGAGTCTCGTGGTATGCTAAAAATCCTCAAAGATTTATATCCTGACTCACCTTATTTACTTAAAACCTCTTTTAAAAGTTTTAAAGATTCACAAATGCGAACTATGTTTGGAGAGGGTGAAGAGTATTCTAACTTTACAAAGATTTACCAAGAAAAGAGAGAAGACACTTATAATGCAAAAGTATTTTTTGCTTATGAAGCATGTGGACTTAGTTTTTTTAGCGAAGAGGAAAGTTTTATAAAAGCAGAGTATGAATAAGCTTCTTTCTATAAGAAAACTGAACAGATATATAGTTCATAATATGGGCATAGTATCTAAATAAGTCAGTTGGAATGTCAGTGTTGATGGGGTTATTAAGTGTGGCTCCGGATGCTGGATTCGAACCAGCGACCAAGTGATTAACAGTCACCTACTCTACCGCTGAGCTAATCCGGAATGTTAAAAGAATTATATCAGCAGAAATTTAAAACAATCTAAAATTCTGCCATTTTTCCTTCATAAATTTCTATATCTTCTTCTCGCTCATGTTTTACAGCCCCTTTTAGCAATAAAGTGTACTTTTTTAGAAGTTCTTTTTTTATCATCTGTATTTTTTTATCACTTATCTTGTTTTTATTCTTTAGTAGTTTTTCCAAAGTAAAAACTCTAAACCTATCCATACCCCAATACTTGAAGCTTAACTGATCTTCGTGCCCTGCATACTTTCTTATCAATTTTTTATCTACTAAGGCTATTTTATTTTTTATCATGATTCGTAACCATAAGTCATAATCTTCACAAACATCTAAACTTTCATCAAATAAGCCAATACTCGCAAATATACTTTTGTGTAAAAGTGCAGAAGATGGAGCTATATTACAAAATGATAAATTTTCTGAAAATACATCTTTACCG
>QNZS01000055.1 GCA_003978465.1 Sulfurimonas sp.
TTCCAAATAGTTCTTGAGCTTTAACATAACTCTGTTTTACCCCTTGACCTTTGTAATACATTACTGCAAGGCTGTATTGTGCTAAAGCATTTCCCTTCTTCGAAGCTTTATGATAAAGCTTTGCAGCTTTATCATAATTCTGTTTTACTCCTTGACCATAGTAATACATATCTCCAAGGTTGATTTGTGCCCCAGTACTCCCCTTCTTCGAAGCTTTTTGATAAAGCTTTATAGCTTTAACATAACTTTGTGTTACTCCTCGACCTTCATAATACATTATACCAAGGTTGTATTGTGCGGAAGGATGCCCCTGCTTCGAAGCTTTTTGATAAAGCTTTATAGCTTTAATATAATTCTGTTTTACCCCTTGACCTTTGTCATACATTATTCCAAGCTTGTTTTGTGCCCCAGAATGCCCCTGGTTTGCTGCTTTTTGATAAAGCTTTACAGCTTTAACATACTCTTTAGTATTATATGCTGTGAAGCCATCTATAAAATCATGAGCAACAGAAATTGTTGTTAGTGCTAGAAGAGCTAATAAGAGTTTTTTCATGTAGGTTACCTTTATTTTGGTAGCTGAATTAAAATATTATATCTAAAACTTACATTTAAGGTGAATGTTGGAGATTTTCTTTATTCACTTTCAATACATCTATATAATATCATGATTCTCTGTATGAGTACCTATAGCTAATGTAGCATTCTAAAAATTAGAAAATGACTTAGAAGAGTTAAATTATAATTTTATCTTTTATTTAAGATAGCATAAGCCTTACACCCCCATTCACTTCCCCCATCACAGGTTTTTCTAAACAGTTCTTTAGCTTTAACATCACTCTGTTTTACCCCTTGACCTTTGACATACATGAATCCAAGCTTGTTCTGTGCCGAAGTATCCCCTTGATTGGCAGCTTTTTGATAAAACTTTGCAGCTTCAACATCACTCTGTTTTACCCCTTGACCTTTCTCATACATTATTCCAAGGTTGGCTTGTGCCCCAGCATCCCCCTGATCTGCAGCTTTTTTATAAAGCTTTGCAGCTTTAACATAACTTTGTTTTACTCCTTGACCTTTCTCATACATTATTCCAAGGTTGTACTGTGCCAAAGCATTTCCTTGGTTCGAAGCTTTTTGATAAAGCTTTGCAGTTTTAATATAATTCTGTGTTACCCCTTGACCATAGTAATACATAAATCCGAGGTTAGCTTGTGCCCCAGCATGCTCCTGGTCTGCAGCTTTTTTATAAAGCTTTGCAGCTTTAACATAATTCTGTTTTACTCCTTGACCTTTGTCATACATTATTCCAAGGTTGTACTGTGCCGCAGCATTTCTCTGATTCGAAGCTTTTTGGTAAAGAGCAAAAGAAATTACTGTTAATACTAGAAGTGCTAATAGGAGTTTTTTCATGTAGGTTACCTTTATTCCTTTCTCGATTATTTTCATTGTTTTAATATTTATCATTTCATCTGGCTTCTTGCATACTACTTTACTTTACTAATTCTGTTTTATATATTAAGTCTAACCCCTGATTCCTTTTAAGACACTTAGTTCTCTATTAGACTTAGGTAACCAAAGACTTATTTAATGATTTAAACCCTAAGATAGTATTGCTACATATATAGATAAAGACTTACTTCTGAAGCTAAAGATGAAAAACAAACACTTGATAGCATAAGGGAAAGCTTTACTAGAAAAAATTAAAATGGAAATTCTTATATGAATAGAAAAAATAAACTTCAAAAGATACATGACAAACGTCTTAAACGTCACCGTGCAAAGACAAAGACTTCCTCTAAACCGCCTTATATTTGTAAAGCAGATAGAGCTAAGGCAGAAGCAAAAAAATCTGCTGAAGAGTTTAATACTGAACAAGAGTAAATAATATTCGCTATCTGAGCCTAATATTACTAAAGGTTAAGGAATGACTAGATGAAACGGAAAGAATATATTAAAGAAATAAAAAGGAACATTTAAAATGAAAAAAGTAAATAGAGAAGCATTAATTGAGATGCTCCAAAATGGAGAAGATGTAACAGAGGTAGATACTTCAGGAATTACAGATATGAATAAACTGTTTTATAAACATAAAGAATTTAATCAAGATATTTCGGGATGGGATATTTCTAATGTAACTAGTATGTGTAACATGTTTAAAGATTGTGAGAAGTTTAATCAAGATATATCGAAATGGGATGTTTCTAATGTAAAAGATATGAGAGGGATATTTGATTGGTGTGTGAAGTTTAATCAAGATATTTCGGGATGGAATGTGTCTTCTGTAGAAAATATGAAAAATATGTTTTGTGGATGTAAGGAATTTAACCAAAATATTTCGGGATGGGATGTATCTAGTGTAAAAGATATGAGTTATATGTTCACTATATGTAAAGAATTTAATCAAGATATTTCGGAATGGAATGTTTCAAAAGTAACTCATATGGATGGAATGTTTGATTTATGTGAGAAGTTTAATCAGGATATTTCGGGATGGGATGTATCTAAGGTGGAAGACATGGATGAGATGTTTGAGAATTGTGAGATTAGAGAAGAAAATAAACCGAAATTTTGCAAAGAAAACTGGAGGATACACTATGTTTCATAGTAATAAGGTGATTATATTTATGTGTATAAAGTAGTATGGGAAAAGATAGGCTCTTTAGTATATGATAGTATCCCTATGGGGACTTATAGCTTCTTTCTTAAGGATACCTTATATACCTCTCTATAATTTAGAGGTTATGTTAATATAGCTATAACTAAATTTTACCCATTAAATTTAGGTTTATTTTCTTCTCTAATTTCACATCCTCTAAATATATCATCCATGTCTTCCACCTTAGATACATCCCATTTTGATATGCCCTGACTAAATAACACACATTCGCTAAACATATAACTCATATCTTTTACACTAGATACATCCCATTTCGAAATATCTTGGTTAAACTCCTCACATGCATAAAACATTTCATACATATTAGTTACATTAGA
>QNZS01000047.1 GCA_003978465.1 Sulfurimonas sp.
ACACCTTGAGCTACACGGTCACAACGAACAATTCCCCCAAAAATATTAATGAGAATACTTTTTACATTTGGATCAGATAAAATAATCTTAAATCCATGAGCCACAGTCTCTGCATTTGCCACACCCCCAACATCTAAAAAGTTTGCCGGTTCCCCGCCATACAATTTAATTATATCCATGGTTCCCATTGCTAATCCTGCACCGTTTACCATACAGCCCACATTTCCATCCAGTTTTATATAATTCAGGTTAAAAGAATCTGCTTCAACTTCAGAGGGTTCTTCTTCAGACAAATCGCGCATTTCCTGAATATCTTTATGGCGAAATAGTGCATTGTCATCAAAATTTATTTTTGAATCTAAAGCTATAACCTCATCAGATTTTGTTACCACCAGGGGATTAATTTCCATAAGGGAGCAGTCGTAAGATTTAAACACTTTCCAGAGGGATAAAAATGTTTTCACTGCATGTTTGATCTGTACTCCGGACAGTCCAAGTGCGAAAGCAAGTTTACGAGCCTGAAATTGTTTTAAATCCTGATTGGGTTCAATCCATTCTTTAATTATTTTTTCAGGGGTTTCAGCCGCCACTTTTTCAATTTCAACACCGCCTTCAGATGAAACCATAAATACAAATTTGCCGCTGCTTCTGTCTAAGACAATGCCCGCATATAATTCTCTGGCAATGTCTGAGGCCTCTTCAATGAGGAGGCGTTGTACGCATTTCCCCTCAGGACCCGTTTGATGGGTAATGAGATTCATGCCATAGATGTCATTGGCATATTTTTGGACTTCTTCAGTACCATTGGCAAGTTTAACACCACCACCCTTACCTCTACCTCCGGCATGAATTTGTGCTTTTACAACAACCCGGTCAGTGTCCAGTTTCTTATATGCTTCCATTGCTTCTTCTACACTAAATGCAGGGAATCCATTTGGAACTGGAACTCCCGCATTACGAAAGAGCTCTTTGCCCTGGTATTCGTGTATTTTCATATTTTCCTCAATTAATTTTTAAGTATTCGAGTGCCTGCCTGCTTCTGAATCGCTTTCCCAATATTTTCAATGGATGTAATAATTACTTCTTCACCGTGATGGTTTAAAAAGTAGAGTGCAGCTTTTATTTTTGGTTCCATTGTTCCCCGCCAGAATTGACCATCTTTGAGCCAGCCTTCCATATCTTTGGCAGTAGTATTTCTTATTATTTCCTGCGAATCAGTTTTGAAATTCAAATAGATATTATCTACATCCGTTATAATAAATAGTTCCTGTGCTTTAATGATTCTTCCCAGCAATGCTGCCGTCATGTCTTTGTCAATTACGCCATCCAATCCTTCAAGTGATCCATCTTCTAAATTATAGGCAGGAATGCCACCACCACCGCCAGCAATGACTATGGTGCCAAAATCCACTAAATGTTTGATAGACTTTCCATTAAAAATGTAAAGCGGAGCAGGGGAGGGCACCACTCGTCTCCACAATCCCGGTTCCTGCTCTTTCATATCCCAACCATATTTATCCATATATTTGTGGGCTTGTTTATCATCATAAGAAATACCAATAAATTTTGATGGATTATCAATTGCCGGGTCGTTTCCATCAACCTTCATTTGAGATATAAATGAAACTACTTCCCGATTAGAATCTACATTATATAGAGCATTCTGTAGGGATTGCTGAATCATATATCCCATGGCACCCTGGGTATTGGCAACCAAAACTCCAAGAGGGAGAGGGGGTACTTTCTCAGCAGCAATCTCATTTCTGGAAAGTTCTGCACCAACTTGTGGACCATTTCCATGAGTGATACAGATATTATAGCCAGACTGAACAAAGTGCATCACACCTTTAAGGCTATTTTTTGTATGCTTGAACTGTTGAGTAATGGTACCAGCTTCAGACTTGGGCGATAATGCATTGCCTCCAAGCGCAATCATAACGGTTTTATTATCAGCCATCAATACCTGTCAAACTGCAATTAATTAGATTTAGAAAAAAACAGTATTATAATTAATTTTCACCCATAAATGGATAACGGTAATCTGTTGGTGGATCAAAGGTTTCTTTTATAGTTCGAAGGGAAATCCAACGATATAAATTCAGTGGTGATCCGGCCTTATCATTTGTTCCCGATGCCCGGCTTCCCCCAAATGGCTGTTGACCCACAACTGCACCAGAGGGCTTATCATTGATGTAGAAATTCCCAGCAGATTGAGAAAGCATTTTTTTCCCAGAATCCACAGCTTTTTTATCTTTAGCAAATATAGCACCTGTGAGACTATAAGGGGATGTTACATCGACAATGGTACATATATCATCCCAGGATTCATTGTAGAGATAAATAGTGAGAACTGGTCCAAAAATCTCTTCTTCCATGGTTTTAAAATAGGCATTTGTGGTAAGAATAGTTGTAGGTTCAATAAAGTAACCTTTTGTTTTATCATACCCGCCACCTGAAATTATTTCCGCTTCAGATGAGTTTTTAGCATAATCAATATAGCTGGAAATATTGTCAAAAGACGCTTCATCAATGACAGCATTCATAAAATTTGAGAAATCATTCACATCACCCATTTTAATATCAGCCACTTGAGAAAGATATTTCTCTTTAACGTCATCCCAAAGTGATTCTGGAATATAGCAGCGGGAAGCAGCCGAGCATTTCTGTCCCTGATATTCAAATGCGCCCCTCACCATAGCAGTTGCCAATGCAGATGGATCTGCAGATTCATGGGCAAGTATGAAATCTTTACCGCCAGTTTCGCCCACGATACGTGGATAGGTATGGTAGGTTGAAATATTATCTCCAATCCGTTTCCACATTCCCTGGAACACTGCTGTTGAACCGGTAAAGTGGATTCCTGCCAAATGAGGGCTGTCCATAACCGGATTACCCACTTCACCTCCAGATCCAGGGAGAAAGTTAATTACGCCATCGGGCAATCCAGCTTCCTGGAGAAGTTTCATT
>QNZS01000011.1 GCA_003978465.1 Sulfurimonas sp.
AATTATCATTGCAACTAACATCCACAATGAAGATATTAAATACACCAGTACTCCTACACCTGGGATAAAATAAAAAACTCGAAGCAATCCTGGAGAACTTGAAAAACCAATAGTACGTAATAATTCACCAAGGTCTGCTTGTGTCTGTGGCTCTGGAAGGAATTTTGTGCCTATAAAATAAGTGAGATAAGCCCAGACATACCAACTTATAAGGGATGCAATCGATCCTGTAATAATTCCGCTAAAACCACCTGTTTTTAATCCTATTCCTATTCCAGCTGCTATACTGGAAAAGACAACAACCGTCATAGCTTGCCACAGCGCACCTTTATCAGCTTCTACTTCTTCGTACAAATTGGAATCTAACTTAGCAGCTCGAATAATACGATCTTGAAAACTACTCTTAAACATATTCTCTCCTTAAATGTATTAATAGTTACTAAAATTTACAAACATCCAACAGAATGAGCGCCTAATTACTTAATACTGATATATATGCGAACTGGGTTAGGAAGGATGAATTAGAGAGGTGGGTTTAGTTTATTAGACAGAGGACAGAAGCAGATAGATTATTGGGGGGTAACATTGTTTGCAACAGGTCCTCTATCAGTTTCTCCAATCTCATATTCAACTTCTTGATTTTCAGATAGTGTTTTGACTCCTATATTAATACAGCTCTTATGAAAATATATGTCTTTCCCCTCATCAGAGGGAGCAATAAATCCATAGCTTCCATTGAAAAACTTAACTGTTCCTTTTTTTACTTCACTCATTTGTTCCATCCTTTATAAAAAGATTCATCTTTAATTTCTTGGTGTGGATTACTATCCACAATATATCCATTCTTACTCATTTATAAATTTAAATATTAAATTCTTAATAACCTTGCTTCTATCTTTGGGAATAGAATCAATATATTGCTGTATTGTTAATGGACTACTTCTCATAGGCTAATTTACAAACATCCATCAGAATCAGCGTTGGATTATTTATACGGAAAAAGACCGAGCAGCTACATAAAACCTTGAAAAACCAGCTGATTGCCTAGATGGGGTTGAGATTACGTTGAAATTCTGCAGACTATTTAAGGCTAAAAACAGCCTATTTTTGGACTTTTGATGCCATATTAAACAAAATCACTCATTAATTTTAACGTATAAAAATTACCAACAAAAAGGAGGAACATGACTAAACAAGAAAAAAAAGAGGTTACAATTGTAGGTGGAGGTAGCAGTGCTCATATTTTGATTCCATTTCTTTCTGGAGCGGGTTTTACTGTCAACATTCTCACGCGAAGACCTAAGGAATGGTCCCCTAAGATCGATCTTCAATGGCACTCGATTCACGGGGAAACCCAGGAGGAGTTTAGTGGTTCCCTGACGAAAATCAGTGACAATCCGGCTGAGATCATTCCACAGGCAAGTTTTGTGATTTTATGCATGCCGGTATGCAAATATCGTATTGCTCTTCATGGTCTTGCGCCACATCTTGCGCAAGACAAAGAAGTGTTTGTTGGGACAATTTATGGTCAGGCAGGATTTAACTGGATGGTTGATGAGATCAAGAAAAAGTTTGATTTGAGCAATATCACTACCTTTGCCATCGGCTTAATTCCGTGGATTTGCCGGATCATTGAGTATGGTAAGGTGGGAGTCACCTATGGTTGTAAGGAGTTTAATATCGTGGCGGTATCGCCGCCGAATCGTTTCTCTGAACTGAATAATCTTTTTTTGAAAAATATTTGCGAGCGATGGCTAAAAAAAGGGCATTTCCGACAGGCCGACAATTTTTTGTCATTAACTCTGTCTGTCGACAACCAAATCATCCATCCATCGCGTTGCTACGGTTTGTTTCTCAAATACAACGGGAAATGGGCGAACAAAGAAGATATTCCCTATTTTTACCGCGACTATGATCAAAAATCAGCCGACCTTCTACAGGAATTAGACGCAGACTACTCTAAAATCCGAGAGGCCATCAAGATAAAATATTCTGAGTTGGATTTCCAATACATGCTTGATTACCTCGGTCTTGAGCGACTATCATACCGATCGGAAAACACCGACATTCGCGAATCATTCACGACATCACCGACGTTGGGAGCCATCAAACCACCCACCATTCAATTGGAAAGTGGCGAATGGATCATAGACAAGGATCATCGCTTCTTCACAGACGACATTCATTATGGCCTATGTATTGCAAAGTGGATTGCTGACCAACTATTTTTGGACGTTCCCACCATTGACAGTATCATTGACTGGGCCCAGCAATTGCGCAATGAGAAAATCATCGAGGGAAATAAATTGTTATTGGGCAGCGAAAGCCTGACTACGGAATTTATGTCCGGTATTCCCCCGGTGTATGGACTCAACAGCATCGATGACATACTGGACTAACTTTTGTTTTTATCTCATCCATAAAAGTGCGGAGAGTGAGAGATTTGAACTCTCGCAGGATTGTTATACCCTGACGGATAAGCAATCCTCTGCTGTCTCTTTGACAAAGTTAAAAAGTGTGCACTAACTGTGCAGTAATTCACCTTTTTTCAAATTTAATTTATAATTATAGATTTATATGAACTGGGTTAGGAAAGAAGAATTAGAGAGGTGGGTTTAGTTCTTTAGGCAGCGGATGGAGAAGCCATCTTGAATATACCAATGTTGTAAAGATATATTTGAATTCATCCAACCTAAATATATATTATAGGCTTGAATATCGCAGTATCCAGTTCTAGGCCAGAAGAGGGCTTGCTGAGTCTTTGTTTTTAGGGGCTAAAATCTGTGATGGTAGTTTCGAATATTATTAGTCTTATCCTAAAATAATAGCAACCAATGCTACCATATCCAAAATATCGTAATTACCATCGCCATTTACATCCATGGTGGTTAATTGACAATCCCCTGCATTGGTACCAGAAACTACATAGTTGACTAATTCAATTACATCTAAAA
>QNZS01000027.1 GCA_003978465.1 Sulfurimonas sp.
GCTTCTTTGGCAAGTTTCGCAATTGTTGCTTTTCCTGCAATATTGCTGACAGCACTTGTACCCTGGGTTCCCGGAAATACAGCTTTATCTACCTCATCTGCATATTTTTTTCTGCTTGAGAACCGCTGAGTCCTTTGGTGGTGACATCAACGACGACTTGATGCGTATCTGTTCCTCCACCGACCAATCGATAATTTTTTCCCGCAAGTTCTGCCGCAAGTAATTTTGCGTTGTCGAGAGTATTGCTTTGCACATTAATAAAATTGGCTTCTTTGGCAAGTTTCGCAATTGTTGCTTTTCCTGCAATATTGCTGACAGCACTTGTACCCTGGGTTCCCGGAAATACAGCTTTATCTACCTCATCTGCATATTTTTTTCTGCAAAGAATTACTCCCCCTCTGCCGCCTGTCATGGTTTTAAATGTCGTAAATGAAACAAAGTCGGCATAGATAACCGGACTCGGGATTAGCTTGGCTGCAACCAAACCCGCAATATGTGCCATATCGACAAACAGGTACGCTCCTACAGACTTGGCGATTTGCGACATCCTTTCATAATCAATCAGTCTTGGATATGAACTGGCACCGGCCACAATCATTTTTGGTCTGACTTCTTTAGCCTGCTCTGCCAAAGCATCATAATCGATTAATTCTGAAGTTAAATCAACATTGTAGTGCTGAAAATTAAAACACTTACTGGTGACCGAGGCAAAGTGGCCATGTGTCAAATGACCTCCGTGAGAAAGATTCATCGCTAAAATTTTATCGCCTACATTGAGAACTGAAAAATACACAGCAAAGTTGGCGGCAGACCCCGTATGAGGCTGAACATTCGCATGTTCTGCATGAAAGAGTTCTTTCATTCTGTCAATGGCCAGCGTTTCAATTACATCTACAAACTCACAACCGGCATGATATCTCTTACCGGGATAACCCTCTATCGTTTTATGATTCAGCACTGACCCCATTTCCTCAAGAATCGACTTGGGAGTATGAGTTTCAGATGATACAAGATCAATTGTTCTTTCAATTCTTTCTTCTTCTTGCAAAATTAATTGTAAAATTTGTGGATCGTCGTGTTTTAAATTTTTCATTTTTTGCAATTTTTAATTGGAAAGCAGTTTTAATGGTCGTTGATAAGCTATAACCTAATAGCGCATGAGTTCACCGGTGGGCTGTCAGGGGGCAATGAACGACTGAACCACTCTTCCGGCCTCATTAATGTTCCATCTCGTAACATGAGCGCACATCATGGTATAAATCTTGAGGACTGTGTTGCATTAGAGTTACTTACTCGGAGGTTTAAACTCACTCCGCATGGCTTCAACTTTCTTCCGGAAGGTGCAGCCATCAATGTGATCGTTCACCAGACCCATCGCCTGCATGAAGGCATAAGCTGTGGTTGGGCCAAAAAATTTCCACCCGCGATTCTTCAGATCTTTACTTAATGATTGGGAGGTCTTCGTAATGCTGGGAATCGGGTGACTGTATTCTTCTTTTCCAATGTGTGGTTCAGCTGAATCAGGTTCCCTCCGCCATATATAGGCAGCAAGATTGCCAAACTCATCAACGACCTCAAGTGCACGACGGGCATTATTAATGGTTGCTTCGATTTTTCCACGATGGCGAATGATTCCGGAATTCTGGAGTAGGCGAGCCACATTATCGTCATCAAATCCGGCAATCTTGTTAAAATCGAAACCGGCGAAGGCTTCCCGGAAGTTTTCACGCTTGCGAAGAATAGTCAGCCAGGAGAGCCCGGACTGGAAGCCCTCCAGGCAAATCTTTTCAAAGAGCTGGAAATCATCTGCAACAGGACGTCCCCACTCTTCGTCGTGGTAACTACGCATATCCAGATCGTTACCCCACCAACAACGGGTGATACCATCTTCTGTTGTATGCAAATATTGCTGGTTCAAATCAGGCATTGTTTATTTAAAACTTCCTATCTTAGAGTCAAACAAAAGGAATACTGGCGTTTCGGGTGGCCGCTTATCGATCACTTCAACATCGTATTTTGCAGCAAGTTAACTGGTTTGTTCATCTTCTTAACATTACTTATTAATTGATTTTTTTGCTCATCACTCCCTGAAAGTTCGGTCCCAATTCCGTAGAGCACAATAAGAAAATAAAGATTAAGCTCACACTTGAAACAATGTGGAAAATTAATTTGTGACCTCTAATTTTCTGATGAAAATGATCACTTGATTAAAATCGTAATGACAAACAACTTAAACCACCATCGAGCTTTTGAAATTCAGACACATCAACTTCAATTATCGAGTAACCGGCACCAGCAATTGTTTCTCGTGCTTTTGGATAACCTTTTGGTATCAATACCCTGTCATTCACCGACACACAATTGGCAGCATAGCTCTCATCTTCATCTATCTTCAGTATATTGAATTTCTGAAACTCTTTTTTCGTTAAAAATTCTCCGCATACGACTAAATTGTTGTGTTCTAAATACGCCACGCCTGTCTTCAAATGAAGTACCTTTTCGAGCTTAATCACTGACCCGCTCATTCCGTATTTCTCCAGATATTCAATGACTTGTTTGGCGCCGCTTTCATTTGTTCTCTCAGATAAGCCGATATAAAAATGTGACCCCACCATCATAATATCGCCTGCTTCGACCGTTCCCGGCTTTCGGACTTCTTCAATATTGATGTAATATTCACTTAGAACATTTCTAATTTCAGCGGTCTCACCCCTTCGTGACGGTGCTCCGGGCCTCATGATAATCGCACAATCTCCTGTCAGTAATACAACATCTTCAACAAATGTTGAATCAGGATATTCTTCATCACACTCTAAAACTATGACTGGTAATCCGCATTTCTCCAAAGCATTTATGTATTCTGCATGCTGGACGAGAGCGTTTTCATAATTTGGCAGACCCAATTCTGCGCTGGTCAATCCATTTACT
>QNZS01000054.1 GCA_003978465.1 Sulfurimonas sp.
AGCCGGTGGTGGTTCAGGTGTAGCTTACAATATGGAAGAGTTTAAAAAACTTGCAGAGGAAGGTCTGTCAGCTTCTCCTGTAAACGAGATAGAAATTATGGAGTCTCTTCTTGGATGGAAAGAGTATGAGATGGAAGTTATTCGTGATAAAGCAGATAACTGTATCATCATCTGTACCATTGAGAACTTCGACCCTATGGGTGTTCATACTGGTGATAGTATCACAGTAGCACCTGCTCTTACTCTTACAGATAAAGAGTACCAAAGAATGCGCAATGCATCTTTTGATATCCTTCGTGAGATAGGTGTTGATACTGGTGGATCAAATGTTCAGTTCTCAATTGATCCAAAAACTGGTCGGATGATTGTTATCGAGATGAACCCTCGTGTTTCAAGATCTAGTGCACTTGCATCTAAAGCAACTGGTTATCCTATCGCTAAGGTAGCTACACTTTTAGCTGTTGGTTTTACTCTTGATGAGATTACAAATGACATCACAGGAACACCTGCATCTTTTGAGCCTGTAATTGACTATGTAGTTACTAAAATACCTCGTTTTACATTTGAAAAATTCCCTGAAGCTGTAAGTACTTTAAGTACTTCAATGAAGTCTGTTGGTGAAGTTATGGCGATTGGCCGTACTTTTAAAGAGTCTATGCAAAAAGCACTCTGTTCTTTAGAGACTGGTATTTGTGGATTTGATGAGATAGATGCGAACGAAGAGTTTATCAAACATGAGATTCGTCGTCCAAATGCGGAGAGAATGCTTTATGTTGCAGAAGGTTTCCGTAGGGGAATGACTATAGAAGAGATGTTTGATACATGTCAGATAGACCACTGGTTTTTATATCAACTCAGTGAACTAGTAGAAAAAGAAAAAACTATCACTGATAAGATTCTTTTTGATGCTGAGATGATGCGTGATGTTAAAGTTGATGGTTTTTCAGATAAACGCATAAGCCAACTCATAGAAAAAAATTCGAATCATAAAATAAATGAAATGCAAGTATATGATGCACGTAAAAAACTTGGTGTTAGTGTAGAGTTTAACGAAGTCGACACATGTTCTGCTGAGTTTAAAGCACTTACTCCTTACCTTTACTCTAGCACGAACATTACAAAACTTCCAAATATCAAAAACCGTGTAAATAAAGATAAGAAAAAAGTACTTATTCTTGGTGGTGGACCTAACCGTATCGGTCAAGGTATCGAATTTGACTACTGTTGTGTTCATGCTGCATTTGCTCTTAAAGAGATGGATATAGAGTGTATTATGTACAACTGTAATCCTGAAACAGTATCTACAGACTATGACACTTCTGATGTTTTATATTTTGAGCCAATAGACCTTGAGCATGTTCGTGAAGTTATAGAAAACGAAGAACCAGATGGTATCATCGTTCACTTTGGTGGTCAAACACCACTCAAACTTGCAGATGCACTTACAAAAATTGGTGCTAAGATTGTAGGAACAACTTCAGAAGTTATTGACCTTGCAGAAGATAGAGAACTCTTTAGTAATTTTGTTATTAAACATGGTCTTAAACAACCAGAAAATGGTCTTGCTCGTAAAAAAGAAGAAGCTGCACCAATTGCTAATGGACTTGGTTATCCTGTACTTGTTCGTCCATCATTTGTTCTTGGTGGTCGCGGTATGAAAATAGTTTATAGTGAAGATGAACTTAACCAGTACATGGACCTTGCTATATCTGTTTCAAATGAAGCTCCTGTTCTTATTGATAAGTTTTTAGATCAAGCAATTGAACTTGATGTTGATTGTATCTCTGATGGAAAAGAAGTGTATATCGGTTCTGTTATGCAACATATCGAAGAAGCTGGAATTCACTCAGGTGATAGTGCTTGTTCACTTCCTCCTGTAAACCTAACACAAGAAATGATAGAAAAAGTTGAGCAACAGACTAAAACTATTGCTCTTGGACTTGGTGTAGTTGGTCTTATGAATGTTCAGTATGCTATTTATCAAGATGAAATTTACCTAATTGAGGTTAACCCTCGAGCTAGCCGTACTGTACCTTTTGTGTCTAAGGCTACTGGTATGCCACTAGCAAAAGTTGCGACTCGTGTTATGATGGGTGAGAAACTTGTTGATGCACTTACTTACTATGACAAATATGACATCGTAGAAGTTGCTAATGGGCTTCGTCGCCCAAAACTTAAAGGTCACGTTTCAGTAAAAGAAGCAGTTTTTCCTTTCCATAAACTCTATGGAGCCGACCTCGTTTTAAGCCCTGAGATGAAATCAACTGGTGAAGTTATGGGAATCAGTAAAAACTTTGGAGTGAGTTTTGCAAAAGCACAACTTAGTGCTGGTAATAAGATCCCAACAGGTGGAACATGTTTTCTCTCTTTTGTTGATACAGATAAAATTCATGCAGCAGAAATTGGCCGTGGTTTACTTAAACATGGTTTTAAACTTGTAGCAACTAAAGGCACACAAAGTATCTTATCTGATGCTGGTATAGCATGTGAAATTGTTCTAAAGATTTCTGAAGGTCGTCCAAATATTGAAGACAGTATGAAAAATGATGAAATTGCAATGGCAATAAATACTTCTGATAACAATACTAGTAAAAAAGATGCTGTAGTTATTCGTCAAGAGGTACTTCGTCGTAGTATTCCTTACTTTACAACACTAAGTGCTGCTCGTGCACTTATTTTAGCACTAGATGAAATGGGTGATGGTTCATGGACAAAATCAACAGCACTTCAAGACTTTTTAGTTTAGAATCAAAAGTTCTTCTTATTCAAACCGACACTACTGTCGGTTTTTTATCGCAAGATGAGTCACAACTTCAATCTATAAAAGAGAGACCTTCCACTAAACCTTTTATCAAAGTATACAAAAGCTTTAAATCTTTACA
>QNZS01000051.1 GCA_003978465.1 Sulfurimonas sp.
AATAACGTTTGTGTAGCTGACAATGGTATAGCCAATCATCATGCATTTAATTGTATATGTTCCCGGGGGTATGTTTAAAATATAATAGTTTCCATTTAAATCAGTTGCAGCTCCCAAACCTTCCCTTTCCACAATAACAATGTTGCACCCAATGAGAGATTCACCGGTTACCTTGTCAGTTATTCGACCTGTAATCTTGCCGGTTGTTCCGCCCCAAGTAAACGACAAAAATAATGTCGGTATCAGTACTAAATGCCGAAGGAGCGTAGGAAAATTATTTTTATAGAAATTGTAAGTATTTATCAACTGATTCATTTAATTTATTTTTCTAGTAGAATTACGTAGAATAAATTCAGTTTTTAGCATTCTGGTCATGCAGGGTGTATTATTTGTCTTATCCATTCTTGATAATAATATATCAACCGCATTTAAGGCCATATCCCGCAGTGGTTGACGTATAACAGTTAATGGACTTGGCAACATAGTGGCTGTTTCAAAATCATCAAAACCAACAATTGAAACATCTTCTGGGATTTGTAATCCACAATCCATTATTCCTTTACAAGCGCCCAACACGATGCGGTTATTTGCCGCAAAAAACGCTGTTGGTGCATCATTCGAACGGAGTAATTCTGTTGCGGCTTCATAACCGTGTTTGAAAGTGTAACTGCCATGTATTACATAATGTTCTGTAATAGAAAGAGATGCTTTTGAAAGGGCTTTTTTATAACCCGCATATCGAAGACGGTTATTTAAATCAGATGAATTGCCACCTATATATACAATTTTTTTATGACCCTGAGATATCAAGTGGTTTACTGCTTCCATAGTGCCTGCTTTGTTATCAACCAGAATATAGTCAGCCTCAAATTTATCTATCTTACAATCAAAAAGAGCGAGCGGTACATTTCGATCTTTTATTATTGATATATTTTCAATGGATTTCTGAATTGGTGATAAAATAATACCGTCAACCCAACGACTGAGAAGTATGTTGATATGGCCGTTTTCCTTATCTAAATCATAACCCGTATTACAAATTATTATATTATATCCTTTAGTATAAAGGGCACTTTCTACAAACTTTACAAGTTGAGAATAAAATGGATCGGTTATATCTTTAACTATAACCCCAATAGTAAATGTTTTTTTTACTCTCAGGGAGAGAGCCGCCTCATTCTTTATATAATGTAAATCCTTTGCCTTAGAAATGATTTTATCGGCAGTAGCTTGGCTTATACCAAAATCCTCCCATTTATTATTTAATACCCTAGATACAGTGGAACGCGATACTTTAACTATATTAGCAATGGTTTGAAGCGTTGCTATCGTCAATTTATGATTCCAACATTGTAATGAATTTTAATCTGATTAATATCAACATAAAGTTTTTCTAAACATATTATTCCAGTCATTCGGGATAATTACGCCATCGATTGCGTTAAATTTATATTCATTAAACTTATAGTATCAAGAACATTGATATTTTTCTCGCCAAATTTACCTATATGTTATCTACCCTATGGTCAATTGAAGCTAATTTTCATGAAGCTAATTTTAGCATTGGTAGTCCTATCTAATATAATCGTAAGTTAACAAGAACATGCGTTTAGCTGTTTAGGTTTAAATTATTCTAATTCTATCAAATTTTGACAAAGACATAAAACCATCTGAAAATGTAATGGACATGTTTGTTCTTGATTGGCTTAACTGAATAACAACTGATACGGAAGAATTTCAGAATGTACTTGCATCGCATGCTGCGAAAAAAACAACGTACGAATCAAAGAACTAAAAGATAAAAAATCCCAATTACTTGGAAACAAAAAATCACTATCGTTAAAGTTAGACATTCTTATTTCTTCTATTGAATCAGGAGATGCCCCCAAAACCATTACAAATCGAATCAGCAAACTTGAAAAAGATTTAAAGAAAATTGACAACAACATTTTCAAATTGATTCTGAATCAGATTATCTCAATTCCAGATCAATGACACAAGATGCTTTACTGGCCTATTTAAAAGAGATTGTACTCTACTTTATAAAAATGAATGGAGACCGACTACAAAATCTATTGTACTTGGTAATTAAAGAGATTACGATTAAAAACCAAGAGAGTGAAATAGAGATAATTTGATATGCGATACTATGCTTCATTATGTTCTATTAAATTTGACAGAGGTTTTTGGTTAAATCCAATTGAAAGGTGATATTGGATCCGAGATGGGATTGGATCATGTTTTATAAGAAATTAAATTCAACTGTAGCCAATGACGTTTCTACCTAAAAGCGAAAAGTTTAATTTCTCATTAAAAATGATTGAAAGGAATTATATCAATGCTTGTAATTGTTAAGGACGATTTTAAATCTGCGAGTAGAACTGCCGTACAGTTCATTGCTGGGGAAATCCATCGTAAACCTAATCTTGTTTTGGGCTCGCAACTGGAAGCACTCCACTTGAGTTATATAAAGAACTCATTCGGTTGCATAAGAAAGAGAATCTTGATTTTTCAAATGTAGTTACATTTAACCTGGATGAATATATTGGGACAGTCTATGAACAGATAAATGAATACATGAGATCAACCTATGTACGTAAAGCATTTCAACAAGATATTCCAGATGTTTTTTCGGGAACGGTGGAAGTGGATGAAACCTATATTGGTGGACAATGGAAAAACAAAAGACAGAGTGCAAAAGCAGACGGTAGTAAGCGTGGGAGAGGAACATCCAAAACGCCTGTGTTCGACATTTTATGCTGGGGTGGTAAGGTATGGGCACAAGTGGTTCCTGATGTGGAAGCAAAGACGTTAATGCCATTGATTTCTCGATGAGTGGAAGTGGGAAGCACCATATGGTCCG
>QNZS01000024.1 GCA_003978465.1 Sulfurimonas sp.
TATCCAAATCTATACATCATCCCACAAACAAAAAACCCCACCGTGTTTTTTTGACATAATAATCAATTCTTGCTGATTAAATGTTCCCCCCGTAGATTTCTCCTATCGACTCAACAACCAAGGGAGAAAAATTATTTTTAATAAACGATTTTTATCAATAGCCTTGGTGCTAATGGCCGGTTGTTCTAGCCGCCTTGAAATCAATAAGAAGACTGTTGCGGCAGCATTTGATGAAACGAGCATCCCTTACGCCGTTCTGGGGGTTAGCACCGGGAAAAACGATCCACAGTTTTATTCTTTCGGGGATGCAAATCCGAACGCTGTTTTTGAAATTGCATCTATGACCAAAGCCATTACCGCAACGGCGGTGATACAACTCGTGGAAGCAGGAGAGATCGATCTTGATGTCCCTGTGGCCAATTATTTGCCGGAGATCAATGAGATTAAAATTTTAGAAGAAGATCTCACCACTCGACCCGGAACCGTTCCAATCACAATGCGACATCTTTTAACCCATACTTCAGGAATTGTCTATAGTTTTAACTCTATGCGTATAATGAAAGCGTTGGGGTTGGCGCCCGGTGAATGGCCTCTACCTGAAGCTGTCCCAGAAGGTATTTATGACTGGGGTTTTAATGGTCCTCAACCACGAAGAGTGTTTGAAGCCGGCGATCGCTGGCAATATGGAAGAAGCCTTGGCGTGGCTGGCCGTGTGGTAGAGCGCATATCCGGCCTTGATCTTGACACCTATTTTAAAATGCATATTTTCAATCCTCTGGGCATGACCCGTTCGGGATACAATATTCCCGATGATGTGCGGGTTGATTTAATGCCCATGTCTATGCGAGATCCTGCCACTGGCGAGTTGATGCCCATGCCTAGCATGCGCCCTGTGCCCATGGAAAGTTTTTATGGCGGGGGTGACTTGCTGAGCACGCCTCGAGATTATGTACGGTTTCTCCAATGCCTTGTCAATGGTGGAGAACTTGATGGGGTTCGTATCCTTTCTGAAGCATCTGTAGAATCATTTTTTACAAACCAATTACCTGATGGCATGACGCTTTCTCACCCGTTAGTGGAGGCGTTCGACCGGCCAGCTAATGCACCCCAACGATCTATCTTTGATGACCAAGACACACATTCACTGGCGTGGACTATCGAGGCTAATCCCGATGAACGCGGATATCGGCCCCAAGGCGTAGGTTCGTGGGCGGGCATTTTCAATACCTACTATACAATAGACCGGGAACGAGGAGTGGTTGTGGTAAGCTTCTTTCAATTATTACCTTTCAATGATGGTGAGGCTTACGAACTATATAGAATATTTGAGGATCTTGTATACGAATCTGTCCTGCAATAAATGGGATCATCCCACTGTTCGTCGTCAAAGCCTTTTGGACACATTTTCGTTTGAGTTAAGAGAGTATTTTGATGTGTCATTTTGTTATCCATTTTACGCGAGTTAAGCTGTACAGATAACTAAATTGTAACGTTTTCTTTCTTGTAATGTCCAGCGCTTTATTTTTTCACGCTGCGACAAAATTTGTCTTTGTTTGCCATGATACATATCCGCTGGCGTCACATTATTAAGTGACTCATGGTAACGATGATTATTATATTGATAAACAAAGGATTCTAAAGCTCTTTCCAACTCTTCCGGGGAATAATAATAATGAAGTTTTACAACATTTTTCATGGTTTGATGATACCGTTCTATTTTCCCTTGAGTCTGGGGATGATAGGGACGGCCACGAGTATGAGTCATATCATTATCTTCCAAGTATTCCTTTAGCTCTTTAGATAGATAACAGGGTCCATTATCACTTAATAATCTGGGTTTATGTTTGACTTTAACTTTAGTAAGCCCTGTTTTTTCTAACGCCATATCCAATGTGTCCGTCACATCTCCAGCTGTCATGGTTGAATAAAGCTTCCAGGACAGGATATATCGACTGTAATCATCCAACACGGTGGATAGAAAAAACCAGCCCCAGCCGATAATCTTAAAATAGGTAAAGTCCGTCTGCCACATTTCGTTGGGTCGAGTCGTCTTTGTATGGAAAGAGTCTGCTGCTTTTAGAATGATATAAGCTGGACTTGTAATTAAGTCGTAGCTTTTTAAGATTCTATAGACACTACTCTCACTGATAAAATATCCTTGAGTATCTGTAATATGATGTGCCAGTTCTCTTGGAGATTTCTCTAACTGATCCAAAGCAATATCCTTGACACGCTCACGCTCATGGTCAGGGATTTTGTTCCAGAATCGCCTTGGTTGTGTACTGCGGTCCTGAAGACCGTCATATCCATCCACCAAGTAATCATTATACCATTTATAAAACGTGCTCCTGGCTATGTCTAATTCTTTTAATGTTCTTTTTACAGACATAGATGAGTCTTCTACCATGAGAATGGTTTCATACTTTTCAGCCGGGGTATATCTCATGCTTCTTCCCAATCTGATTCCGTACCATTCAAGCTTTTTTTTAAGACATCATTCTTTAAGGAAAGATCTGCCACCAGTTGTTTTAAATGACCATTCTGATGACGAAGATGTTTTACTTCAGACGTATTGGCTTCTCTAACTGTATCTCCCCGAAGTCGCTTTTTACCTGCTTCTAAAAAGTCTTTACTCCATCGGTAATAAGTATTTTGATTTATGCCCTCTCGTCTACATAATCCTGCTATAGAAGATTCTCCTTTCAACCCTTCCAAAACAATACGGATCTTCTCTTCTGT
>QNZS01000013.1 GCA_003978465.1 Sulfurimonas sp.
CATCTTTCAATTTGGTTATAAGCTCTTCTTGACCCAATTTAATTAATTCACTTTTTCTCAAAATTATACCCCTACTTCACGCCTTCCAACTGTTTTGGTTTTGATTGGAAGCTTATGTGAGCAAAGCCTGAATGCTCTCTCAGCTTCTTTTTCATCAAGACCTTCAATTTCAAATAATATCCTTCCCGGTTTAACAACAGCCACCCAATATTCTGGCGCACCTTTACCTTTTCCCATCCGAGTTTCAGCCGGCTTTTTGGTTATTGATTTATCTGGAAAAATACGAATCCACATCCTGCCGACTTTTCTTACTTTTCTGGAAATTGTAATACGAGCAGCTTCAATTTGACGGCTCGTAATCCATCCCGGTTCCAATGCCTTCAAGCCGTAAGATCCAAAAGAAACATAATCTCCTGAATGTGCCATACCCCTCATACGACCTTTTTGAGTTTTTCTAAATTTTACTTTTCTGGGTGCTAACAATGCGCTTACCTATTAATTTCTCTTTTCACCTGTGTAAATCCAAACCTTTACACCAATAATACCATAGGAAGTATGGGATTCTGTAATTGTATAATCAATTAGTGCCCTTAATGTATGAAGAGGAACCCTTCCCTCTCTATATGTCTCACTTCTTGCAATTTCGTTGCCATTTAAACGACCGGAAACACAAACACGAATTCCTTCTGCGCCCATACTCATAGTTGACTGTATAGCTTTTTTGACAGCTCTTCTATAATTCATCTTTTTTTCAAGTTGCTGAGCGATATTTTGCCCAACCAATTCAGCCCTGAGTCCAGGCCTTTTAATCTCAGATACATTTATATTAACATCATAGCCCATAAACTTTTTTAATTCTTTTTTAAGCGCTTCTACTTCAGAACCACCACGACCAATTACAATACCTGGTCTTGCAGTATGGATAGTTACAGAAACTCTTTTAGGGGTACGGGAAATTTCAATTCGAGAAATACTGGCATGTCCCAATCTATTATTAATATAATTTCGTAGAATAATATCTTCATGCAATTTTGCTGCATAATTTTTCTCATCAAACCAAACGGAGTCCCAGTCCCGGTTGATTCCTAATCTAAGTCCTATTGGATTGGTTTTCTGTCCCAAATCACCCTCTTTTATTTTCTATCATCCGAAATGACAATTGTTAATTGACTTGTTCTTTTTAAAATACGCATTGCCCTCCCCATTGCAGCAGGCCTGAATCGCTTCATAGTTGGCCCCTGATCAACATACGCATTTTTTATATATAATTTATCCACATCAAATGTTTCTTCTGCTTGCATTAGATTTGCCAAAGCAGAAGAAATTGTTTTATGAATAATTTGCGCAGCCTTTTTATTTGTAAAACTTAATTTAGTTAAGGCATCATTCACCTTAGCATTCTTTACTACATCCAAAACATGACGAACTTTTTTTGCCGACTGACGGATATCCATTTTAGAAATTGCTTCCATACCTATGCCTTCCTATCTCCAGAATGCTGCCTAAAAACTCGAGTAGGCGCAAACTCTCCCAACTTATGACCAACCATATTTTCAGAAACAAACACTGGGATAAATTTATTCCCATTGTGAACAGCAAATGTATGTCCAACAAACAGAGGTGAAATTGTGGATCTACGAGACCATGTTTTAATGACTTTTTTCTTAGTCGATTTGCTCATTTCATTAACTTTTTTCTCAAGCTTCGCATCAATAAACGGTCCTTTTTTTAAAGATCTTGGCACAGTCTATTTTCTCCTCTTGATAATATATTTATTAGATGCTTTATTTTTTTTACGAGTCCGATATCCCTTTGCAGGAGTACCCCACGGAGAAACCGGATGACGCCCACCAGAGGTTTTACCTTCACCGCCACCATGGGGGTGATCCACCGGATTCATTGCAACACCACGAACTTTAGGTCTGCGACCCATCCAACGGGCTCGGCCAGCTTTACCAATTGAAATATTTTCATGGCTTTTATTTCCTACCGTACCAATTGTAGCCAAACAATTCTCTGGAATCATTCTTAATTCACCGGAGGGTAATTTTAGAGTAACCATACCAGTTTCAGACGCCATGATTCGAGCGTAAGAGCCTGCACTACGTGCCATTTGAGCACCTTTACCAGGCTTAAATTCAATATTATGAACCAATAAACCCTCGGGTATTTTGCCTAACGGCATAGCGTTGCCTGTTTTGAATGGAATTTGATTTTCCATTGATGAAATAATTTTATCACCAACTTTAATTCCATCAGGAGCAATAATATACCTTTTTTCTCCATCGTCATAATTAACCAAGGCGATACGGGGCGATCGATTAGGATCATATTCAATGGATTCAATAATACCTGAAAAATCAAATTTATTCCGTTTAAAATCAATTATACGATACCGTCTTTTATGTCCACCACCACGTCTTCTTGAAGTTATGCGACCATGATTATTTCTACCCCCAGTTTTTCTCAGAGCAGTAGTTAATTTACGCTCAGGAGTACTCTTTGTAATTTCTTCAAAGGTAGAAACCGACATATATCTACGGCCCGGAGTATCTGGTTTTAACTTTCTAGTAGGCATCTTTTATTCACCCCCGCCTAATAAATCAATAGAGAATCCTTCTTGCAAGCTTACAATTGCCTTTTTCCAGCTCGACCTATTTCCCCTTGTCCGTAAAACATGGCCATTACTT
>QNZS01000067.1 GCA_003978465.1 Sulfurimonas sp.
AGCCCATACCGCCAGTATCGGCAGATCCCATGATTGCAGCAGTTAGCAAAATTCCTAGCCCCAAAACAAGACCAATAACGGCACCTAAATTCATTTATTATTCTCCTGTGTTTTTCCTATTTCTATGGGTTTGAGCCGATTTTCATCTGCCGCCTGCAGCATATCATAAATTTCTGTAAATTCAGGGTCTAACTGCAGAGCCACATTCCAATTAAGGGTGGCCCGGCGATTATCGCCAAGTTTGTAATAAATAGAACCACGCCTTCCATAAGCAATGGCTAAGTTGGGGTTTAATTCAATAGCAAAGTTTACCTCAGACAGTGCATTTCTAAATTGTTCATCATAAAAAAATCTCAGCGATCGAGATAAATGACGCATGGCTTTATTCTGGTTAGATTGACTTACCTGTTCTCGCAAAAGATTTTTCCGGGTAGAGTCAACCAGCACAGCTTCTTTATGCTGAAGCATATTATTATAATCATTTAAATTGTCAATCATATATTTACCTACCTTAATAGAATCACGCAAAGTTTCTACTACATCTGTACAGATTGGGTCATAATACAAAATAGAAGAATCCGTTTCACCATAGATTCCATCACCTAATTGTTTACTTAATGCTTCTGCTTCGTCTGCATCAATAATTCTGGGTACATTGATCCCCATTCCAAAAGTTATAGATGGTGCATCACTACTTAAGTCTGCCCGGTCAGTACCAGTACGGTCCTCAGTTGCAAAATCGCCAAAATTTTCGAAATGAGTAATACCTAAATTAATATGAGTTGACTTTAATATGGGAATACTAACACCTATATTTAAACCTTTTCCATCAAATTCCGTCAGAAAATTTATTCCGCCATTTTTTTTTAGAAAGGGAGTAGTGAAATTAAAGCCTAAAAATACCCCAATATTTTGTTTTGGGTTGGAAACATAGAGGTGTGAATCTTCATTAATTTTACCTGAGCCGAAACCTAAATGGGTGGCAATGGCGTAATCCTCAAAATGTTTTGCACTACTAAGAACTGCAAAAAGCGACACTCCTTTTGTGTCCAATCCGTCAGCATCTTCTATATCACTACCCTGCCTTAAAATTACATCTTGAATTCCCACATCTAATTTCACATCACCGTATTCTACCATGTTTTTTTGGAGATGAAAGCCAAGCTCAGCTGAATTTGCGGGATTTACAGGCTTCACAAAAGATATGCCATACAGATAACCAGACTTTGCCAAAGTATTTACAGAAAATGCAGAACTGCTTTGGGATGATGAGAGATATTCAGAGGACACATTCACAGCAAGAAGGTTTTTGTACATATCACTATCCACGTTGGGAACCCGTATCATATTCCCGGGCCTGGAAAATGCAACCCGTGAGTTTGCCTCAATTACTCCAGCCAATAAAATGATTATAAGTGGAATTAATTTTTTTGTTTTGGACATCCTTTAATGTTTGACTAAAATCCGAGATTTGATTTTTGCTGAATTGAAATAATCACTATTTGGATAATAGGCGATTAGTTTCTGGTAATTATTTTTTGCGTTTTTATTGTCTCCTAATGATTCATAAATCATTGCAAGCAGGAGATAGAGCTTATCACTTTCATTTTGTTTGAATAAGGAAATTACCTGAGCCTGAGCTTTTGTATAATTGCCGTTTTGATAGTAGGCATCCGCAAGAAGATAAATTAAATCATTTTGAACCTTTTCTGATAATATGCTTAAATCTCTCTGGTAAAGTATTGCAATAACACGTGGATAATTTTTCATTAAGTAAGATTTTTCTGCTGCTAATTTAATCTGATGTATGCTTAATTCAATTGGTTCAGATAAAAATTTGCCAGATATTTTTGATGTGTTTGTATTTCTAGTGGGGGGGACAAAAGGGTCCGTAATAACGGCAGTTATTTTAGCTTGATAAATTTTATCTTTAGATGGAAATTTATGTGAAATCTCATTATTGGTATTCTGTATTTCGGGCTGTCTGATTACAACACCAAAATCCCAAAGAATTTTATTTTCAGAAAACCCCATTGAACAGATTAAGGCAAAACTAAAACCCAGAACGAATGTATTAACCTTCATACTGGCTCCAGTCAATATCATAACTATACCCAATAAATGAGCCAAAAGACTTGGGGATTACCATTTCAAAATTGCCTACGGCATGGGGTAAAATACTATTGTCGGAAGAAATACCTGTTTCGAAGGTGTTTGTTATTCCATTAATAAAAGCTGTCAACGTTTTTGAATCACCCTGCCAGTTGGTTCTAAATGTGAAAATAATTTTTGAGAAGTCAGCGCGTTTATTTCCCACATTTTTTATTTCACCTGAAAGTACAGTATTCCCAGAACCGTCTTTTTCTTCGGTAATATCTCCCACCAATACTAGATGCGCTGACAGATTTTTAACTCGTTTTTGAATGAGATTTACTCCGGAAGCATCTGGCGAACCACTCGATTGATTATTTGAAGATTCTTTGTCAAAATTGCCATAGGCACTCACCTGATTCACCAC
>QNZS01000028.1 GCA_003978465.1 Sulfurimonas sp.
CTCATTCAGAAAGGTCAAAATGCAAAAATTTTGTTGGGTTCTCATGTTCCTCCTATATCTGGTAAAATTTCATATTTATCGCCAACTTTGGATGAACACACCCGGACAGCAACTGCCAGGGTGATTTTAAAAAATCCAGATTTAAAGTTTAGACCTGGACAATTTATAAGCGGTCAGGTAATTGTTGGTCAAACCAAATGCAAAATTGTGGTACCCAAAACAGCAGTTGAATCAGTAAATAATCAGCAAGTTATATTTGTAAAAGATTACCATGGTTTTGAGCCCGTTCCTATTAGAATTGGTAAGAATAATTCTGAAAGTGTTGAAATATTATCTGGATTGAGTAATGGTCAGGAATATGTAAAAAAGGGTGGATTTGTTCTAAAAGCACAGTTGGCCAAAGGCTCATTCAGTGGTGAACATAACCATTAAAATTTGATATGGAGTGGATTGCCTATGTCAATCCAAGCATCACCATAGTTGATGCAATCCATAAAAAAAGGAAAAATTATAGATGAAAAAACTAATTCAATTTGTATTACAGAATCGCTTGCTGGTTTTGGCTATTTCTGTTGTGATTTTAGGAGCAGGGTACAGCAGTTATAAACAGCTGCCTATTGATGCATTCCCTGATGTATCTCCCAATTTGGTTCAGGTATTTACCACAACAGAGGGCTTGGCACCTGAGGAGGTTGAAAAATATGTAACCTATCCAGTAGAGGTTGCCATGAATGGTTTACCTAATTTGGAAAAAATACGTTCAGTTTCAAATTTCGGGTTATCCATTGTTAATATTTATTTTGAAGATGGAACGGATATTTATTTTGCCCGACAGCTTGTAAATGAGCGTATTCAGGAAGCCCGTGAACAGATTCCCGAAGGATTTGGTGAGCCTGAAATGGGACCTATTTCTACTGGAATGGGACTCATACTCTTCTATTATCTGGATGACGAAACGGGTAAATATTCGTTGGAAGAACTCCGTACCATTCAGGATTGGCTGGTGAAGTTTCATTTGCAGACGGTACCCGGGGTAACTGAGGTATTGGGAATTGGAGGATATGAGAAGCAGTATCAGGTTGTAGTAAATCCATTCTCACTTCTACGCTACGATATAACCATTCAGGATGTCATTGAAAAAGTCAAATCAAATAATCTGAATGTTGGCGCTCAATTCCTTGAGAAAAATTCGGAGGAATTCATCATCCGATCTGAAGGATTAGCTTCTGGCATCGAAGATGTGGAGAATATCATCCTGAAATCAGAATCTGGAACTCCGGTATTCTTAAAACAGGTGGCAGAGGTGAAAATTGGAGGTGCAATTCGAAGAGGTTTGCAAACTCGTGATGGAATTGGGGAGGTCATCTCTGGCATGGTGGTGAAATTATACGGTACCAATTCATCTACCGTTATTGGTCAGGTGGAATCCAAAATGGAGGAGATTAATTCCATATTACCGGAAGGGGTGAAAATTGTACCCTATTATGAGCAGAAAACATTGGTAGAAGCCTGTGTGAAAACAATGAGCAATGCCTTACTCCAGGGAATTCTTCTGGTTGTGCTCATTCTGTTTGTTTTTATGGGATCAATTCGTCCCAGTATATTGGTAGCAGCATCCATTCCATTCTCGGTGCTCTTTGCTATGATAGGTATGAATTATTTTAACATTTCCGCCAATCTTATGTCCTTTGGCGGCTTGGCAATTGCCATCGGAATGATGGTGGATGGTTCAATAGTTATCATTGAAAATATAGACAGAATATTACGGGATAAATCCAATAATGAGTCAAAATTTACACTGATATCCCAGGCATTTATGGAAGTTATCCGGCCAGTATCATTCGCTATAATTATTGTCATAATCGTGTTTCTGCCCTTATTTACATTGCAAGGTGTAGAGGGAAAAACATTTCGTCCTCTTGCCTATACCATTGCCTTAGCAATGTTTGGTTCGCTTTTATATGCTATGATTATTTCACCGGTACTTTCCTCATTTTTACTTCAGAAACCAAAAGCTGAAAGTACTACAAAAGAAAATTGGATATTACAGTTTTTAGACCGGATGTATAAACCCGTAATCACCTATTTTGTACATCACCGACAAGTGGGAGCGTGGCTGGCTGGAAGTCTAGTAGTTTTGGGATTATTACTGTTTCCCCAATTGGGTTCCGAATTCACACCAAAGTTAAATGAGGGTTCTATTGTGATTCGCGTCACTATGGCACCATCAATTTCATTAAATGAGAGTAAAAATACAACCTCCATTATAGAGCGTAGATTGATGCAGATTCCTGAAATTACTTCCGTTGTATCTAGAATTGGAAGAGGGGAGGTGGGTGCCCACGCCGATCCGGTAAATAATGCTGAAATGTATGTACTTTTAAGTGATAAATCAGAGTGGTTGAAGGGAATGAACCAGGAAGAGTTGGAAATTAGAATTCGTGCCGAATTAGAGGATGTCCCGGGGGTACTTATCAATATCACTCAGCCCATTGCTATGACAAT
>QNZS01000018.1 GCA_003978465.1 Sulfurimonas sp.
GAATTAGGATACGACTGTGGTGATTGTAGTGAAGATTGGGACGGAACAGACCCATCAGGATTATGTAGTGATGATTGTTTATTCCCTGGTGATGTCAACAGCGATTTAATATTAAATATACTTGATATAGTATCAATGATTACTCTTATACTAAATGGTGAGTATACTGAATGTGGAGATGTAAATTCTGATGGAGATTTGAATATCCTTGATGTGGTAGCATTTGTTAATATCATTCTTTCTATCCCTTAATACCTCTCAATAAACACAATATCAAAATGAGAAAGGGAGACAAATCAGTTTCTCTTTTTAATTTATATCCATTTGTCCCTTTATCCCCGATAATCTCGTAAATTACAGCATGAATATTTTCATATATTTTTCATTTTTCATTTTTCATTTTTCATTCTTAACTTCTCAAGACTGCACCGCCGGTGACTGCAAAGAAGGCTACGGCAATTATATATACGAAGATGGCTCAAAATATATGGGTATGTTTCAGGAAGGTAAAAAATCGGGTGAAGGTATATTTATTTTTCCTGATGGTTCCAAATATATTGGTGAATATGAAAATGATAAAATGCATGGTGAAGGTACATTTACCTTTTCAAATGGCTCTGTATATTCGGGAGAATTTGTTAATGGAGTAAGCCATGGAGAAGGTGTATTTACTTTCCCCAATGGTGCAGTTTACGAAGGCGATTTTGAAAATGGTAAAAAAAATGGTCAAGGCGTATTTATATTGAGTAACGGTGATTTGTTTTCAGGTTCATTTATTGATGGTGTGCTCAATGGCTCTGGGTCATGGCATGGAGAAAATGGTGATAATTATTCAGGGAATTTCCAAGATGGACTTTTTCATGGTCAAGGCACCTTCTTATCTTCTATCGGGTCAAAATATATAGGTGAATTTCAAGGAGGAAAGAAAAATGGATTTGGCACCTATATAATTAATACTTCATCCAATGGTGAAAGATATGTGGGTGAATTTAAAAACGATATGTTTGAGGGATTTGGAATATATAATTTTCCCAATGGCTCTGTTTATACCGGCGAGTTTAAGGAGGGTCTTTTTCATGGGGATGGGATTTATACGCTCAGTGACGGAACAGAGTTTGAAGGATTTTTTGAATTTGGGGAATTTATACATTCGCATTAGATCATCGATCCTCTCAATATATCCTTTTCTAATATATCCTTTTCTAAATTAGTCATCCCTTATAATACTTCTATATTTATCCCTTGGAAAATCAATCACTTTTAGACTTTTCTGAAAATATTTCCGCAGATGTAAAGGCGCTATTTTCTCTTAATCCACTTAAATATTCTCGTAAGGAGATTGCACATTATTTAGAAATTAATGCTGAAAATCTTGCAATTCCGGAGCAGGTTCATTCTGCTGTGGTTGAGTTCGCCAGGAGTCCAGGCATGTACCCTGCTGCTGATGGATTGGTTACCCAAGATCCGGAAATAATACTTACACTTAAGGTAGCAGATTGTGTACCGGTATTTTTGCATGACCCCTCTAAAAATATAATTGGTCTGGTACATTCAGGGTGGCGGGGGACGGTGGAAAATATTGTTCTAAATGCCATTCAATTGATGGATAAAAACGGAACCGAGACTGGTGACATTAGATGCTTTTTGGGTCCCGCCATCGGTATCTGCTGTTATGAAGTAGATTGGGAAGTTGCTAAAAAATTTGACGATAAAGCGAAAGTGAAAATGGAAGAACGTAAATGGAGGGTTGGGTTGCACGAGCAGATTAGGCTGCAGTTGGCATCAGTAGGAGTGCAGAAAAAAAATATTCGCTCCTCTGAGATTTGTACTTATGAATCACAAGGTTACCATAGTTACCGCCGAGATGGAGAAAATGCCGGTCGAATGTTTGCATTTTTAAGATTGAAATAATGGACTGGATTCAGGCGCTAATATTGAATTGTTCAGGGACTCACAGAATTTCTTCCGGTAAGCAGTTCAGGCCATCTCGTATTGGCACAGCATATTTTAGGTGTAGATGAAGCAGGGGTTCTTTTGGAAGTAATTTTACATATGGGAACATTAGCTGCCATTTTAGTATATTTTTTTGATGACCTTAAACAGTTGCTGCTTGAATTCATTAAAGGTGAAAAGGATGCCAAGAACTCTGTTCTATTTTTAATAATTGCCACTTTGCCGGCTGTGTGTGCTGGATTGGTTCTCCAAGACACGATTGAATCTACTTTTACTATAGCTATTGTGAAATGGATGTTCATGATTACCGGATTAGTTGTGGGTGGGACTTATTTTTTTAAAAACCGACCCAATAGAGAAATGGTTTTAATGATCGCATTCTGTATTGGACTTGCACAAACATTTGCCCTTTTACCGGGAATCTCCCGTTCAGGTATCACAATATCAGTTGCCCTGATAATGGGGATTCAACACCAAAAAGCAGCAAAATTTGCTTTCTTTATGGCAATCCCAGTTCTGTTCGGTGCAGGATTGCTGCAGGCAATTTCTATTGAGCCTCAAAGCAATATTTTATATACCCCATTAATTGTTGGATTTATTTCATCTGCTGTCACAGGATATTTGGTAATAAGTTGGTTATTAGATGTAATTTCACGGGGGAAATTCTATTTGTTTTCCCTATATTGTTTTGTTGTTTCTTTTTTAGCATTTACTTTTATCAGTTAATTTACTATGAGTCAGAAAAACGCATCCATTGGTCAAATAATTCGTAGACTTCGAGCGCGGGAGATTGCTCCTGTGTATGCCCTTTATGGTGGAGATTCATTCCTCGAGGATTATTTCATGCTGGAGCTCTCACAATCATTTCTGAAAGGAAAAGGGGTAAAATTACATCTCTCCTTAGATCAGGATTCTGAAGAAAAGTTATTTGGGGAACTTTCGGCTATTTCAATGTTTGAAGAAAAACGAATTATCATTGTCAGGGAGATAAAAAAACTGAGAAGTAAAAAGGGCAGACAAGAACTAATTCAATATATCCAAGCCCCTAATCCCCAGATTGTATTGTTAATTATTTCAACCGAATATGATTTGCGAAACAGCTTCCTGAAAAACATTGCAGATCACTCAGAATTATTAGATTTGCGAACTCCCTTTGAAAATAAAATGAAAGAATGGGTGCAGTTTATCATAAATAGCAGAAAAATTAAAATTACCGAGGGAGCAATTGATCATTATATCCGGATTTATGGCGATTCAACCGCCCATGTCATAAATGAAATAGAGAAAGCTACCCTTATGTTGGGAGATGATGAAATTAATGAAAACAATATTGAAAAACTGGATGGTTTTGATCGTGTATTTCAAATGTGGCATTTTCAGGATAGCATGGGGGGAAAAAAATTACAAACTTCAATGGAAATAGCCCTATCGCTTTTAGAAAATGGAACCAAATTCCCCCAGATATTAGTGAATTTAGTATATTTATATCAACAAATGCTCTGGAAAAAAATGGGACAGGTCAAACCCAGCGGTTATACAGGAATAAATAAAATAATTACCTCCAACTTATCACGTTATGATAAGGCATATTCCCACAGCGAATTGGTGCAAGTTATTCAAGAGCTCAGAAAATTGGATGTATTAAGCAAATCAACCTCTATCAATGAGATTTCTCTTATTCAACCCCTCATTGTTAAAATATGTAAGAATCAGTATGTCTAATTTTGAATTGACCGATGAGCAGCTCATTAAAAAATTCCAAAATGGAGATGTGGGGGCCTATAATCAGATTGTTTATCGCTATAAAGACAGATTATTAAATTTTATTTACCGTTTCTTGAATGATATAGATCGTGCGGAAGATTTGGTCCAGGATACCCTTATTAAATTATACACCCATAAAGATTCATATCGAGAGATTGCAAAATTCTCCACTTGGCTATATACTATTGCTGCAAACCTTGCTCGCACAGAATTACGGAAAATCAAGCGTCGAAAAACTTTTTCGGTTTCAGAATTGAGTCGTGATGACAGGGAATTTATTATATCCAGTACTGATATTGAGCCTGACGACGAGAATTTAGCTCAAATATTCGAGAAAAACGTCCAACGCGCTTTAGCGGAGCTTCCTGATGATTTTAAGACAATTATCATACTGCGAGATATTCAGGAACTTTCTTATGATGAAATTAGTAAAATTGTGGAAGTTCCTCTGG